>CALCTI010000311.1 GCA_937894105.1 uncultured cyanobacterium | reverse complement strand
CAGGCGGATGAGCAATACACCAAAACCTTGTCCAGGTCGGCGGAAGGGGAGGGATTAATCCAGCGGGGGGCGGTGCACTTTTCCCGGCGAGAGTGGCGAGCGGCGGTGACGGATTTGGACAAGGCGCTACAGCTGGAAGGGGATGACCCGGCGGTGCATTTGTACCTGGGACAGGTGCGGCGGGTGCTGGGCGATCGCGACAGTGCTCTAAAAAGTTTTGACCAGGCGGTGGAATTGGATCCAGGGTTTACGGCGGCGTATTTGGGGCGAGGTTTTTTGCAACTGGAGCGGAACCAGCGGGAACGGGCGATCGCTGATTTTAAAACCACCCTGGAGCAGCAGCCCAACTGGGGATCGGCTTACCGGGGATTGTGTCAGGCTCAGGCGAAAATGGAAGCGTGGGAAGCGGCAATCGAGCAGTGCAGTCAGGCGATTAAGCTCGATTCTAACGATGCGGTGGCGTATCAGCTGCGAGGGCAAGCGAATTTTCAGGTGGATGAGCTGCAAGGGGCCCTGAGTGATTTAAATGTGGCGATTGGCTTGGCTCCGAATCAGGCGGCTCCCTATTATTTTCGGGCGATCGCGCGTCAGGCTTTAAACGAAATTCCTGGCACGTTGGAAGATTTAAATCAAACTATTTTGCTAGATCCCGACTATGCACTGGCTTACTACCAGCGTGGATTGCTACAACAACGCTTGCAAAACCGCGCCGCCGCTGAGGACGATTTTCGCCAAGCTGCCAAGCTTTGTTTAGATCGTGGTGAGGTGCAGTGTTACCGCCAAGCTCAGGCTCAGTTAGAAAAACAGCAACCCTCTGATTCTCCTTCTCCTCAGACTTACCAATTTTGTCTGAAATATCGGCTTGTTTTTTCGCCTATTTTTTCGCTTGAAGTTTTTGTTTGAAGTTTTTATTTAAAGCTCTCCCTTAAACCTTTCCCTTAAAATTTTGAGGATCCCGTTTACGACGAATTACCTTAGCCATGACCGCGCAATCTCCCCTGCCCCCGGGTAAGTTTGGGCTGCCCATTGTGGGCGAAACCATTGCCTTTTTCACGAATCCCAAATTTTCCAGCGATCGCCATCGGGAATATGGTCCCATATTTAAAAGCCGTATTCTCAACCAACCCACGGTGTTTTTCAAAGGACCGGACGCCAATAAAATTCTGTTTGCCCAGGAAAATAAGACCATGGTGTCTAAGTGGCCAGAAAGTACGGCGACCCTGTTGGGACCGGCATCTTTAGCGGTCAAAACCGGGCACGAGCATCGAATTCGGCGGCGGTTGATGGTGCAGGCGTTCCGACCGCGAGCCCTGGAGGCTTATGGAATTGGGATGGATCGAATCGCTCGGGACTATTGCGATCGCTGGCTAGAGCTGGGGAAATTTACCTGGTACAGCGAGTTTCGGAATTACACCTTGGACGTGGCGTGCAAACTGCTGGTGGGGCTGGAGCAAGGATCAAAAACGCGGCTGGGGGAGTTGTATGAAACCTGGGTGGGTGGATTATTCAGTTTACCCATGCGGTTGCCCTGGACAGTTTTTGGCAAGGCGTTGAAGGCTAGACAGGCATTGATTGGGGAAATTACCGGCATTATTCGCGATCGCCAATCCCAAGCTAGCGATTCAGGGGAAGACGCCCAGGATGCGCTGGGGATGCTGCTCCAGGCGGAAGATGAGGAGGGGAACCGGCTGAGCTTAGAGGATCTATGCGATCAGGTATTGGTGTTGCTGTTCGCAGGGCACGAAACCTTGACCTCTGCCCTAGCTTCGTTCTGCTTACTGGTGGCGCAACATCCCCAGGTTTGGGACAAACTACGGGCGGAACAGGAGACAGTGGGGTGGAATCCGGCGGAGTCACCTACCTCAGACCAACTGAAAGCGATGACCTATTTAGACTGGACGTTGCAAGAGGTGTTGCGCCTGGTGCCGCCGGTGGGGGGTGGTTTTCGGGAAGCGATCGCCGACTTTGAATACGGCGGCTATCGCATACCCAAAGGCTGGAGCGTGCTGTACCAAATCAACCGCACCCACGACGATCCGGAGCTGTACGACAACCCGGAGCGTTTCAACCCGGATCGATGGAATCCGGAGCACGAAAAATCCAATCCAGGCTTTGGGGGCTATATTCCCTTCGGTGGCGGCGTTAGGGAATGTTTAGGAAAAGAATTTGCCCGGTTGGAGTTGCGACTCTTAGCAGCGCGGTTGATACAGCTTTACCACTGGGAGCTAGTGCCGAATCAAGATTTAAGCTTTGTTATTGTGCCAACGCCGCGCCCTCGCGATAATCTGAAAGTCCATTTCACCAAGCGCTTAAATCAATCAACGCCCTAGGGCGTGTCATCAATTAAGCGCCAGAAGCTTTACGCAGTGGGGAGTACACGCCCTTTTAAAACGGAAAGTGCTAGGGGCTGAAACCCTTACGGCTACTGAATTTTAGATTTAAATGATGACAGCCCCTAGTAATGCCACTGGCAAGGCAAGTGTGCGAGAAAGACAATCCGCCTCACCCTTTAATAAAGGGAGCTGGGAGGGACCTTTACCCCATTTGCCTATTCTCAAATGTCAACCTTGCAAAAACGTTGAAAAATTCCCCCACCTGATTAGGGGGCTTTGTAATGAACCGGCGTTAAATCCATGTCCACTGACTACCTTGAACGGATTCTGACAGCTCGTGTTTACGACGTTGCCCACGAATCACCCTTAGAAACTGCCCCTAAACTCTCAGTGCAACTGCGAAACCATGTGCTGTTGAAACGAGAGGATATGCAACCGGTTTTTTCGTTTAAACTACGCGGTGCCTACAATAAAATGGCGTGCTTGCCCTCGTATGTGTTGGCGCGGGGGGTGATTGCGGCGTCGGCGGGAAACCATGCCCAGGGGGTGGCGCTGGCGGCCCAGAAGTTGGGTACGCAGGCAACGATTGTGATGCCGGTGACCACGCCGGGGCTAAAGGTGGAGGCGGTGCGCCGTCGAGGAGCCAAGGTGATGTTGTATGGCAATACCTACGATGATGCCTGTGCCCATGCGCGATCGCTAGAACAGAAGCAGGGGCTTACTTTTGTACATCCCTTTGACGATCCCGATGTGATTGCGGGGCAGGGCACCGTTGGCATGGAAATTTTGCGCCAGTGGCAGCAACCGATCCACGCAGTATTTGTGGCGATCGGCGGCGGCGGTCTAATTTCCGGCGTGGCGGCATATATTAAGCGCCTGCGACCGGACACAAAAATTATCGGCGTGGAACCGATAGATGCAGATGCGATGACGCGATCGCTGGCAGCGGGAGAACGGGTGCGCCTAGACCAGGTGGGGCTGTTTGCCGATGGGGTGGCAGTGCGTCAGGTGGGCGAGGAAACCTTCCGCCTGTGCCAGAAACACGTGGACGAGATTTTATTGGTGAGCACGGACGATACCTGTGCCGCCATTAAAGATGTGTTTGAAGATACTCGTTCCATTGTGGAACCGGCGGGGGCATTGGCGATCGCCGGAGCGCGGGCCTATGTAGAAAAAACGGGCATTCGCGATGAAACTCTGGTGGCGATCGCCTGTGGAGCCAATATGAATTTCGACCGGCTGCAATTTGTAGCGGAACGGGCGGGGTTTGGGGAACGGCGGGAGGCAATTTTTGCGGTCACCATTCCCGAAACACCAGGTAGCTTACGGCGCTTTTGTAACTGTATGGGCGATCGCAGTTTGACTGAATTTAACTATCGCATTGCTGATACAAGAACTGCCCATATTTTTGTGGGAGTTCGTATTGCTAATCAAGAGGATGGATTAGTAGTAAAACGGGCATTTGAGGGAGAGGGTTTTGATGTATTAGAATTGACCGACGATGAGCTTTCTAAGGTACATTTAAGGCATATGGTAGGGGGGCGATCGCCATTAGCAAAGCATGAATTGCTCTACCGATTTGAATTTCCCGAGCGCCCCGGAGCGTTAATGGAATTCGTTGACACGATGAGTCCGAACTGGAATATTAGTTTGTTCCACTATCGCAATAACGGTGCCGATTATGGGCGTATTGTGGTGGGTATTCAGGTGCCTAATGCAGAGAAATCTCGATGGCAAGAGTTTTTAGCCACCTTGAGCTATCGCTATTGGGACGAAAACGACAATCCCGCTTACAAGTTATTCTTAGCCTAGAATATGTCATCAATAGGGATAAAAATTGGTAGGGAAGTATGAAAAATGTAAAAGGATGGTGGCTGGGGCTAATCAGTTTGATTGTTGCCGCCTTGGTGATGGTGACTGCCCTCCCTGCCCATTCCGAAGTGAGCAGCAATTGTAAATTTGAGGGGATCTCGCTTTACGGCGATGTGAAAATTGTGAATAGTTTTGGGGATATAAAGGTCAAGTTTGTTAATTCTTTCCCTGATCTAAACGTTCAGTTTGTAAGTTCTTTTCCTGATAGCTGTGGCAAATGGAAAATAGTAGACTCTTTCCCTGATTTCACGATAGAAAAAGTGTCGTCTTTTCCCGATATAACGGTGAAAGAGGTCACCTCATTTCCCGGCTTACCCTAAGTTAATCAATTTGCTTTGAAGGCAGATTAACAAGGTTTTTTTGTAACTGCCATTGGGTTAACCGATATATGTCTTATAAATACATGTCTTATAAGGATGAAGGGGGCTGATTTAAACCGTGTTTTTCTGCCTCTGCCGGGCAAATATCAGGCAGTTCATACAGCACCGTATTCCAAGTTTTCCTTGGGTTTAGGGCTTGTATAACAATGGGCAACGGGTTGGGCAAAATAGCAGCAAAGTTAGTCTCCCCTGGCAAAGTGGAAGTAAATGCTAATTGCTCTATTGGTGGTGTGAATTGTGCGTTGATCCCCTTGCGGTTACCTCGGGCATCCATGCGATACCAGCCCACCTCAGGCAAATAAGCACCGTTAAAACCATGGAGGATATGGGGTGGTTTTTCTGTGCTAAAGGTCAGACGCTGGTAACAGAAACCCGTGGGAATGTCGTTGGCGCGCAGCAAAGCTGCCAGAAGATGACTTTTGGCAAAGCAATAGCCGGTTTTATGCTCCAGCACATCAGAGGCGCGGCAGGTCACCGGATTGAGTTTGTGATCGCAACAGTGGCGCACTTGATCGCGAACCCATTCGAAACAGGTGCGGGCGATCGCCATCGACTCTCCTCCCGCCTGGTCCCCCAGCTGCTGAGCCATTGATCGCACCTGGGGATGATCCCAATCGATAACATCAGTAGCTTGTAAATAATCCGGTTTCATCTTGACCACCTTTTGTCTGGGTCATTCGAAGAGCTGCCATCAATTAAACTCCAACATCTTGATTCATAAGATGTGCAGCCTTGAACTTGTTTTTTTAAACAGGGCGTGGCTCCCTACTGTGCAGAACTTCTGAGCAGGATTTTTGATTCGAGTCGATGACGTGACTTAGGGACGCTGAATAATTTGCTCTCGAATTCGACGACGTTGGCTAGGGTCGATCGCCACCAGCCGAATAAAATCCGTTTGAAATTCACTGAGGGCTGAGGATACCAGGGCGATCGCCTCTTTTTCCGCACCACTGCCCGGTTCAACGGAGCCGAAACACTGCCAATGGTTAGCCCGAAATCGTCGCACATCCGCATACTCCACTCCCAGACGCAGTCCGCTATTGATAATCCCCTGCATTTCCGTATGAATCGCTACGTCTAACACCGGCGGAGATTTAGATATGACAGGCATCGTAATTTGGGGAGAGAGCTGGGGAGGCTCGGTGGGGGATGGCTCGGTAGCATAGGAGCGTGATCGCCCATTACCGTTGTTTTTCTCCCTGAAATTTTGTGCGTTGTTTGACTGAGCTCCACTGGCTCGAGACTGGTTGTACTCCTCCACCAAATGGAGTTCTTTAATTTTGCGCTGTTCTATTGCCAACTCTTCTCCGTGGGCGATCGCCGCAGCCAACACCAACGGCGGCAATGTGGGAGTCGGCAACGATGTGCCCGTAGACTTTCTTCCACTTTGCCCCTTTGCCAAATGAGAAGACACATTCCCTATCCCCACCTCAGCTATCCACTGTTCCACCCACTGGTCGTAAGCACGAGACTTAATCGCCCCAAAAAAGTCCACCGATTGCTCAGAAAATCGATCCAGCAATGTCCCCACATCTTTCCGAGGTAAACTGACATCTTTAAAAACCTGCACCAACGTTTCCAACCGCTCCTCCCGCGTCGGCTCCCAATAAAACTTCCCCATGCGTCCGTCCCGCAACAGAGGCGCATACAAAGTCCCCAAATCATTCCCAGTCACCACAATAGGAATCCGCTGCACCGGTTCGCTGTCATAGCTGCCCGGAAGCTGCACATTGGTGGGGTTATCGGCAATATTCATCAAGGTGGCATTCACCAGCTGGGTATTCACCGTGTACTGGGTCATGCGGTCAAAACGTCCCGCCCCCGCGTCAATATCATTAATCAACACCACAGCCATTTTCCCTCGCAGCTTCACCAGCTCCGACGCCTCCCGATAGCGTAATCGCAACAGCCGCGCCGGGTCTCCCGCATCGGGACTTTCCAGCTCGCCGCCGGACATATGCACCACGTTGACGCCCATGCGCTCGAATACCAAGTTGCACTGGAAGGTTTTACCTTCGCCCTTTTTGCCATGGATCCCCAAAATCAGCGGCACCGGTACCTGAGTAAGTCCTAGGTAGTTTTTCGTTAGGTGCAGCGCTACTCGGTTGGTAAATCGTGGAGAAACGTAATTGTCCATGGGGATAGGCCTTGGGGTGTAGCGCTTGTGGAGTAGAGCTTGCTCGGAAATTTTAGATATTTTAAACTGCCTATTTTAAAGGGTGTCAAAAGGCGGCAGGGATCGCAGTTGTGCTGATAAATTCTCAGATTATTTGGGGCGATCGCCTCTTAAATCTCCGGGCTGCTCCCCCGAGGTCATGAGAGAAGAATCAGGGTGTGTTTTGTTACAAGAAAATCCAATGACACGGAAGACTACTGGAACAACCTGACTTGGGGTGTCACTGTAAAATCAGTGAAATTTAGCTACGATTTCCGTTGGTGGTTATCAGGATTTCGGAGGTGGTGGGAGGTAAACAGTTTTTTATAGATTTCAAG
>CALCTI010000310.1 GCA_937894105.1 uncultured cyanobacterium | reverse complement strand
CGCACCGCTCGCGATCGCAGGCCCGCCCCCATTGTGCACCTGGCCACCCACGGCGAATTTCAACCCGGCTCCCTGGGCAATTCCTTTATTCAATTTTGGGGGGATGAGCGCCTTACACTAGACCGGCTGCGAGAATTACAGTTCAACAGCCCCCAGGTAGAGCTGCTTATCCTCAGCGCTTGCCGCACCGCAGTCGGCGATCCCAATGCCGAGCTGGGGTTTGCGGGCGTCTACGTCCACGCGGGGGTCAAAAGCACCCTAGCCAGCGTTTGGTACGTGGCCGACGCCGGCACCTTAGCGCTGATGGACCAGTTTTATGAGGCCCTGGGGACCGCTGCCACCAAATCCCAAAGCCTACGCCAGGCGCAGCTAGCCCTATTACGGGGAGATGTGCGCCTAGAAGCAGGAGCCCTACGCACCCGAGGTAAGCGCGCCATCAACCTACCCGCCGCATCCCTAGAGCTTTTAGAATCCAATACGGACCTGTCACACCCCTATTACTGGGCTGGCTTTACCCTTATTGGTAGCCCTTGGTAGCCTTGGATTAATAAAAAAGCCCTTCCCACACCGGGAAAAGGGCTTTCAGAAACTCAAACGAGGGGAGCAATAGTGCGATTGTTCAGCCCCTTTTATTCGAATCCTTCAATTATTCAAATCCTGCAATTATTCAAATCCTGCAATTATTTAAATCCTGCAATTATTTAAATCCTGCAATTATTCAAATCCTTCAACAGGGGCAAATCCCTGGCGCTGGATATTTTCTGTCACTACTCGCGGCTCCAAAAATTGCAGTAAATAATCAGGACCGCCCGCTTTTGAACCCACGCCGGACAATTTAAATCCACCAAAGGGCTGCCGAGATACGATCGCCCCGGTAATCCCCCGGTTGATATACAAATTGCCCACTTCAAAGTCCCGTTAGGCACGAGCATTATGGGACTGCGTGCGGGAATATAAGCCCCCTGTTAAAGCTATTTGGGTGCCATTGGCGATCGCGAGCGACTCATCAAAATCCTTAGCTTTAATCACCGCCAAAACCGGTCCAAAAATTTCTTCCTGGGCAATGGTATCACTCGGTTTTACATCTTTAAAAATAGTAGGACCCACGTAATAGCCCCCCTCCGGCGGTTGAATTTCCAAAGCCACCGAAGACTGCTCTTTTCCTGTAGCAATATAGTCAGTAATTCGTCCCCGGGAACTATCATCAATCACCGGTCCCACAGTTGTAGCAACTTGGTCCGCTGGTCCCACCCTAAGGGATCGTGCCGCCTCCACCAAACGGTCCACAAAAGCCTCATAAATGGGCTCCAAAACAATAGCGCGAGAACAAGCCGAACACTTTTGACCGCTGTAGCCAAAGGCCGAATCAATTACCCCTTGAATCGCCTGATCCAAATCAGCACTTTCGTCAATAATAATGCCGTTTTTACCACCCATTTCCGCAATTACTTTCTTCAGATGACGCTGACCGGGGCGCAACTTTGCCGCCGATTTAAAAATTTGACAGCCCACCTCTTGGGATCCAGTAAACACAATGGTGTGAATATGGGGATGTTCCACCACAAATTGTCCCACCGTGCCCCCTCGCGAGGGTAAGTATTGAAAGACTCCTTTTGGTACGCCCGCATCCACCAAAATTTCAGCGATCTTTGAGGCAATTACTGCCGACGGACCAGCGGGTTTTAAGATGGTGCAGTTGCCCGCCACCAGGGATGCTGTCACCATACCCACGGGAATTGCAAAGGGAAAATTCCACGGAGAAACCACTAGGGTAATCCCCCGAGGCTGATAAAAATATCGATTCGTTTCGCCGGGATAATCGTAGTGTTCACCAGCATTTAATCGCTCCATTTCGTCAGCATAATAATTACAAAAATCAATCGCCTCCGAAATTTCTGGGTCTCCCTGGCGAAGCACTTTTCCCACTTCTAAACAAATCCAGGCGTTTAATTCTTCTCGCTGTTCTTCCACTAACTTCGCCGCCCGCCGTAGCACCGCTGCCCGCTCAGAAACGGGGGTATTTTTCCACCCTGAAAATGCTGCTTTTGCGGCCGCGATCACCTCCTCCGCCTGTTCTTGAGATGCCAATCCAATGGTGCCAATTATTTCCTGGGAATCGGAGGGATTTTCTGAGGCAATATAATCGCTTGTTTCCACACGATTACCATTAATTAAGGGCAAATACCTTTGACCCAATTGAGCGCGAACTTTTGGAATTGCCCCTAAAGCTTCGTCGCGATCGCCCGCTCGGGAAAAGTCCGTATCGGCCACATTGGGATAGGGAACATCATCAAATTGATAGGCGGAATCATTAGGACTCGGCGCACTAATTAATTCGTCTAAACCCCGTTCTCCTAACTCTTGCTGACGCACAAAAGAAGAATTAGCCGTATTTTCCAACAGGCGACGAATTAAATACGCCATCCCCGGAATTAAATCCCCATAGGGACAATAAACGCGCACCCGATAACCATCATTAGCTAACGCCTTCCCTAACCGATCTGCCATGCCGTAAAGCACCTGCAATTCAAACCCTTTCTGGGGAATGTTTAATGCCTTAGCAATGGCGATCGCCCGCGCCGCCGACCGAACATTATGGGTACCGATCGCCCCATAAGCTAATCCGTGATTTTCCAACAAAAGCTGGGTCATAGCCTCATAATTAGCATCGGTAGCAGCCTTGTCATTAAACACCGGCTGGGGCCAATCTTCCTGCGCCGAATGAATCGTTTCCTGGTCCCAATAGGCTCCCTATACTAACCGAATGGTCAGAGGCATTCCCCGTTTTTCCAACCACCCCAAAACCCCTTTTAAATCATCATAAGAATCGCGCAAATAGGCCTGCAACGTAATACCAATATCGGAGCGATCGCGAAATTCTGGCTCCATTAACACCGTCTGTAATGCCGCCAACGTAGCATCCTTATAGCGATACTGCTCCATATCAAAATGCACTGCTGCCCCCAGCTCCTTCGCCCGCCGCAGCAGCACCCGCGCCCGCTCAGCCGTTTTCGCCTGGGAGCCCTCCACATCAATGGGGTCAAACTGAGAATAAAACGCCGTCAACTTCACCGACACCTGTACCCTAGGGAGCGATCGCCCCTCCGCCTCATCAATTTGGGGTACCGCCGACCATTTTTTCGCCGCTGCCGTCAACTGCTCCATCAGCTCCACATACCGATCC
>CALCTI010000309.1 GCA_937894105.1 uncultured cyanobacterium | reverse complement strand
TCAATATTAAAACCACGGCGGGCAAATATACCGGCGATACGTGGTAGTACCCCTGCTTCGTCTTCAACCAGCACCGAAAGGGTGTGTTTCATGGTTTGCTCAGACTCTCAGTAATTTAGGCTCTCAGTAATTTAGGCTCTCAGTAATTTAAACGCTCGTGGGTTTGGGGCACTGGCGATCGCCCCAGCCGCCCTGAACGGGCATTCCCTGAACGGGCATTAAATTATCGGGGGAGGACACAATTTAAAGCTTCTATGGTACTGGAACCGGGGCCGTTGGGGAGGGTGACGGTAAAGAAGAAACGGTTTCGGCAATCCAAAGGAGAACGATGGGGTTAATTTTATCCGGGGCTTCGTCGTGGGGACAGTGACCGAGCCCGTCTAGTGATCGCACCGTTACCAAAGGATTTAACCCTTCAAACCCCTTAGCCAACGCCGGAGGAATCATGGCATCGCAAGATCCCCACAGCACCAGCACTGGCACAGTGGACGCAGCTAACACCGGTTTCATGGATGGGGAAAAGGTGGGGCTGGTCATCCCCCGCAAAATTCGCACAAAGGCTTCGGCGGTGCCCGTTTCCTGGGGCGGCCCGCTCAAAATTTCCACCAGGTCATCGTCAATGGCGGTCTTATCCGGATAGGCAATGCCCACCCATTTACGAATCACCGATGGGCGGCGCACCCAATAAAAAATCGTTTTCAACAGCAGCGGATTAGCTACCACCCGCTCCACAAAGGATACCACCGGCACTAGAGGCGCTGGGAGTATTTCCGTACGGGCCGCGGTGTCGGGCAAACTGAGGGCAATAACGGCGGCCACTCGTTGGACGTTGCCTTCACGGCGGGATTGATCGGCAATGGTCATGGCGATCGCCGATCCAATGGAATTGCCCACCAATATCGCCGATGCTCCCACCACCTCATCCAAAAACGCCGTCACCTGTGGAGCCCACAGGTCAAAATTATTCCGCCAGTGTCCGATAGCCGCTCCAAATCCGTGCACTGCCACGATGGGCGGGTGGGCAGCCCCTTCACCGGTCCCTGGTAAATAGGTATATTTCACTTGCCAGCCTCGCCATTGCCACAGTCGCCACCGCCCCGTTTGCAGTCGCCATTGACTGGGATTTTTCTTAACAATGTCCGTCATCGTTGCGGTGGTCCTTTCCGTAGTCATTTTTGTGGTCATTTCTGTGGTCATTTTTATGGTCGTTTCTGTGGTCTTTTCCATCCCCGTTTCCAGGGGCATTTTCGTCCCCGTTCCCATCGCCGCTTCTATCCTTTTAAGGAGCGATCGCCACTGTTCACTGCCCACCTCCCCCTTTCTTCGGGCGATCGCCTCGACTCCACGTTCTCCCCCAAATCCCCCAGGAATCCCAAAGAGCACCGTTAGAATTTGAACCCACTTCCCAAACTATTTCCCAAGCTATTGCGCAAATTTTTTCGCAACCTTTTTCGCAAACTTTTTAAAACTCTGAAACGAACCCGCCCTGAAACCCAAAACTGCCCCTTAGAATAGAAACAAGTCCTTTAGAATTTCCTTTGAAGTTTTAAAAATTTAGGACACATTCTAGTTTTGCACTGTTCAAATATTCTGACTAATTAATGCCTGTGGCCGATAGAAGACGAGCACCCCGTAAACCCCACAATCTACCTCCCATTAACGGGAATATTCGCTTTTCCGAAGTTCGCGTAATTGGCACCGACGGCGAGCAGCTTGGCATCATGGACCCTCGCGAAGCCCAGGTGTTTGCCGACGAGAAAGAGCTGGACTTGGTAGTCATTAGCGACAAAGCTAAGCCCCCCGTGTGTCGAATCATGGACTACGGCAAGTTCAAATTTGAGCAGGAAAAGAAGGCTCGTGAAGCTCGGAAAAAGCAGCATACGGCTACCGTTAAGGAAGTCAAGATGCGCTACAAGATTAGCGGCAACGACTACGAGGTGCGGCGTCGGGCGGCAGAGAAGTTTCTCAAGTCCGGCGACAAGGTTAAAGCCACTATCACGTTCCGGGGACGAGAAATTCAGCACTCCCACCTGGCGGAGAAGCTACTGGTGCAAATGCGCGAAGACCTGAAGGAATTTGCGGAAGTGCAGCTCGGTCCTAAGCGGGAAGGGCGCAACATGATGATGCTGCTGTCTCCTAAGAAAGACAAGTAGCACAAGGCTGGGACCCATTCTGGCAAAGAGAGAGCAATTCTGTCCGAAACAGGGAATTGCTCTCTTTTCCCTATCTAGGGAATTTGAAAGGGAATCTAGGCGGTTTTTGGGGGATCGTCCCCTGCCGCTAGTAATTTGGGCTTCAGCACTTAGAATAAAAGCGCTTAGAAACGAGCAAAGGAATGGACGCAAACTACCAGGGGACAATTCGAAATAACTCTCTTGCCAAGATCCTGCGTTGGTTGAACCTGCGCCCGGAAGAAAGTGAACGCACCTGGTTGATGTTTGCGTTCTACACCTTCACCACCATCGGCTTAAGCTGGCTGGACAACAGCACCGCTGGCTTATTTTTGGAGCAGTATGGGGCGGACCAACTGCCTTTGGTGTATGTGGGCAATGCCGTTATTGGCGCGTCTTTGGGCTTTGCGTATTCTTGGGTCCAGCGCAGCTTGTCCCTACGCAAGGTCATGGTGGGTACCCCGCTGTTTATCGCCTTGCCCTTGGTTATGTTTTGGGCGGGTTTGGGCATTGAGCACCTGGCTGCGTACACGGTCTTTGTAATGCGCCTGTGGTTGGACGTGACCTATGTGCTGAACGATATCAACACATCCATCACTGCCAATCAGCTGTTTAATATTCGCGAAATTAAGCGCACCTATCCCATTATCAGTAGCGGCGTCCTGGTGGCAGACGTGTTGAGCGGCTTTTCTTTGCCGTTGCTGCTGGACTGGATTGGGCTGCAAAATGTGTTGCTATTGTCGGCGGCTAGCATTGCTATCGGCAGCATCATTTTGTCCTACTTGGGGCGCACTTATCGTCAGGCCTTTCCCGATTCTCCCACTCGGTTTTTTGATGAGGAACAGGGGGACTTTTCCGCCAACCGTCGCCTTCAGGGACCGCTGCGTAATTATGTGTTTTGGCTGGTGGCGTTTTTTGTGCTGGCTCAGGTGTTGCTGCTGCTGGTGGAATTTCAATTTCTAGACCAGGTGGAGATCCAAAATCAGGGCATTGAGGACAAGGCTAGTGCTGTG
>CALCTI010000308.1 GCA_937894105.1 uncultured cyanobacterium | reverse complement strand
AGGTTATTTTCATTGGACAGGGGACGTGCCGCCAAATCCCACAGGGGCACGGGCGAATCCACCACCGGCTGCAGGTAGGGGCGGGGCGGACCATTCCACACTTCTTCAAAGGCGGCGGTAACTCCCCCCGAGGTGGAAAAATACAGGGCGTCGGCCAGCTCTTTGCCCTGGGGACCGGTGTGGACCAGTACTTGGTTGTTAGTGCGGGCGATCGCCTGGTCGGTCCTTGCCGTTGCCGCCCCCAGTCCGCGATACACCTGACAATGGGTATCGGCGCAGATTTGGTAGTTATCAATAGCGAACCGACGCACGTTGCGCAGGGCATAGGTGCGCGCCAGGATGGTTTGGGCTTCCAACGCCGCCGTGGGGGCACCGGGGCCAATTTCGTAGGGAACCACCCCGCGCAAATAGGTTTCCACCGGCACCCGGTTCACCAGGGAAAACGTGCCGTAGGCATTGGGCTGAAGCTTCAAACTGCCCCCAAAGCGATACTTGTCCACCCACATGGCCTGGTTTACCGTCGTCACCCAAAAATACTCGCCGGCATAGGATTGACCGCCCAAGGTCCAAACGCCCACCGGTCGCGATCGCACCATCCGACTGTCCAGCGCCACACTGTTTTCGCTATTGCCCGTATCTTGCTGAGTTTGTTGAATGCTCTCCAATAACATCCGCCGCGCCAGGGGATCGCTGTAGGTTTCGCGCTCGCCCCACCCCTGCCAACGCTATGAGGGCTGGGCAAATTCCACCGCACTACCCCGGCGTAGCCACTGATTCGCCGCCTCTTCCGCCGTTTCAAAGCTGCGAAACGTCCCCAGCACCACAATTTCCCGTAGCTTAGGTTCCGGCAACGGTTGGAACTTGACCGTGAGCTTAATGGCGTCGGTAATTAAATTGCGCATTTGGTTCGGCGCTTTGGAATCTTGAAAGCTGATGGTAAGGCGATCGCCCTCTACCGCCTTCAACATCACCGTATCGTCCGGCTTCTCCCCAAACCGTTGCACCACCCCCACGTCCAGCTCCACCGCCCGCGCGATCGCCGCTAGCCCTGCCCACAGAAGGGGAACGGCGATCGCCACCGTTGTCCAGCGGATCAACTTTTTCGGTTTAAGTTGCGTCACGGAGGTTGTCATTACCCTTTACTCCCTTAGCTAAGATAATTCTAAGGTACGGAAAGCATTAAACAAGCAGTCAATCAAGCAACATCAGTGGCCATGGCACAGCGAACGGTATTTGGGACCGCCTTTGGGGCGATCGCCCTGGGATTAACGATAACCCTCGGGGGCTGTGGCGCTAACACCTCCAATGCCCAAGAGGACAATCCGGTGGTGGGCAACTCCCAAG
>CALCTI010000307.1 GCA_937894105.1 uncultured cyanobacterium | reverse complement strand
GCCAAAAGCCCAAAACATTGCCCAAACTCGCTATCCATTGCTATCGCATAGCAACCATAGCCCAGTGACGGTCATGCCGGAATCATCGGGGCGAATCAGCAAAAAATGTAGCCCGTTGCTGGACCGTTTGCGGTTTTCAAAGGTGCGCCCCGCCTGCCCCACCTCCTTATCTTCAAAGGTGGTCAAAATCCAGCGATCCACGAGCTTTGCCTCCAGCAGTAACCCATCGGGCATCCCACTTTTGTATTGAATCGCCGCCGGAGCCTGGCTCAGCAACCACTGCCCTAACACCATCGCCGATCGCCCCGCTTCGATAATTACCCCCGGCAGGGGATGGTCCACCGACAATCCAAAATTATCCGGATGTAAAACGCTCGGTAAATTTTTAATAGGAATTGGACGGGGCACCAGCTGAGCAATAAACCCACCCACTGGCAAGCTAGCAAATCGCCACTGATCCCCCCATAGGTTATTGGGCAACGGCAGTGGTGCCGGTTTATCCAGCTTCAGCGCGTCGTAGGGGGTGCGGGTCGTGGGGTCGATAATGGGATTTTTTTGTTGGCGATCGCGCAGCCAGGTTTTCAGCGCCAACGTGTGTCGGGTGAGTTTGACCGGGATATGCAGGCGATCGCCCGCCAGTTGCAACAACTGGGCAGTAGCCGGACGAAAGGCACACAACTGCTGGGGCAGGGGGCTACCTTTCCCCGCCGCCGCCTCGATGCGCCCTGCCAACCATTCCGCCCCGACTCGAGCTTGGGGGCACAGGTCGCGAAACACAAAGGACCGGGCGCGATCGCACAGCACCAATTCCCACAGGGTCGTATCCCCCTCGTCAAGCGCAGCGGGACGACGATAACAATCCACCTCCCACACTCGCCGTGGGTCAAACTGCGGTTCAAACTGTGGATCCACCATGATGAAATTACCCTATGAAATCACCCTAACCAGCCGCCTGGTTTACGCTTCATCGTTATCAATATCTTCACATCTTTGCTTCCCCCGTGCCCCCTCCACCTCCAAAACTGTCCCGGCCCTTAGGGGGTTCCCAGGGCAAATATGCGACAACAGAACTGAAGCGATTCGTAATCAGGCGATTCGTAATAAAGCGATTCGTACAGCTAAGTAGAAGTGGTGGAAAGTGGTGATGGCTAAGGTATTGCAGCGGTTGGGTGGGGTGGCGATCGCCCTCACATTGGCAGCCTGCGGAGGCGGAGGCACAGAAGCCAGCAGCGTGGGTCCTGGGTCAACCGATCAAGAATTATCCGTTGCCGCCCCCGAAGCGGACGTGAGCGAAGCCGCCCCCCAGAGAACCGCCCCCAAAGCCGCCGGAGCCTCGACCGAAGCCGCCGCCGCTGAACCGCCCCGAGCGCGACGACGCCAGTTAATTAAGAATGCCACTATCACCGTGCAGGTAGAGTCCGTGGACGAGGCGGTGGACGCACTGCGGAGCATCGCCCAAAAATACAACGGCGATGTCCTCAGCCTAAATGCCAGCGAAAATGGCGATCGCCCCTCCGCCAACGTACAGATCAGCATTCCCCAAATAACCCTAGAATCCGCCCTAGAAGACTCTGCTCAACTGGGGTCGGTAGAGAGCCGCAACGTATCCGCCAACGACGTAACCAACCAAATTGTGGACGCCGACGCCCGCCTGCGAAACCTACGTCGCACCGAACAGCAATACCTGAAAATCATGGACCGAGCCGGTGCCATTAAAGACGTGCTAGCCGTAACCGAGCAGCTGAATCGCACCCGCCAGGAAATTGAACAAATTGACGCCCAGCTCAAATCCCTGCGCGAACAGGTGGCTTATTCCACCCTCACGATCAACGTGCAGCAAAGGCAGGCGGCGATCGCCTTAGACAACCCCCTCGGTCAACAGCTCGGCGATAGCTGGCAAACCGCTACCCGCTCCATGGGCGACCTCACCGTAGGCTTACTCAAAATTACTCTGTGGCTGCTAGCCTACACTCCCTACTGGTTATTGCTCATCGGTCTCGGCTGGGGAACCCAAAAGCTTTTGAAACGTCAAGGGCTAAATCGTCAAGATGGGCAACAAACCAAACAAAGTAGCTGAAATTAAGCTTTTCACTCAAGCTTTAAACATCCAGGGCAAACCGAATCAAGCAACAACGTTCTGAGAGCCCTTGGAATCATTTCTTAGTCAAGGGAGCGCAATGGACAGGGGCGACTTGGAGATGTAATCGCCATAACGTGAAGCTGAGATGAAGTCTGCCGCCCCACTTTAAAGAGTTCGTAAACCCTGTGTTCAGCTATGGCAGTCCTGACTTTTACTCGGTAGTCTTAGTATTAACTACCAAAAACGTTTTCTCTGAGCAGTTTTCACATTGCCTAAGTGCCACTCACACCGCCGCACCTACACCGTCATTAACTATGAAGTTATTAAAGCTAACCACTATTGGAGCGATCGCCAGCCTTTCCCTATCCACCTTGGGATTTGCCAGCACCTCAGCCAGCGCCCTAACGCTAGAAGCGACGGGAACAGTGTCTGACGCAGTCCACGACGGGAACAGCATCTATCCCAGCAGCCACGCCTTCTGGTTTCCTGAGCTGGGCGGTGCCGGTCAAGGTAAAGACTTTGTTTTCCAAGGGGGCGCTGGCACCTACAACGAATACTCTGACGGCAACAACAGCTACTTCAATATCCTGGGCTCCGTTGTGTCCAAAAGCGATGCGACGAAGCAATGGGATGTGGATATCTGGTTCAAAGACAGCGTTTACGCCAGTGATAACAGAACCGACACCGGTAAAGACAAGCTCGAACTGAAAAGTGGCAACTATGTGGACAATGGTGGCACCATCGATCCCGAAACCTGGCGACACTGGGATATTATCGGCTTCGGCGACGGTTGTACCGGTAACCTCTGCTCCAGCATTACCGGCGACGGAGCGTTTGAAGGTTTAGATATTAGTCTGACCCAGCGTCCCGGCAACGGAGAGTACACGTTCCAATCGGGTGAAGGTGCTAATGGAAAGAACCTCAACAACGGTATTTCTGGCTGGTTTGAGTGGACTTTAGATGGGACCGACGACGCCTTAGATAGCTATCATGAAACCTACGGTCAAAGTGGGTATTACGCAAAAGATGGCAGAGTACGGACCCGGAATTATAACGACAGTGGTAGGAAAACAGACCGAAACGGCAATGCGTTTGACTGGGTTTACCATGACGACAAAGTGTGGCATGATGCGAGCCGCCGCGGCAAGATTAAGTTCGCTGCAATGAAGGGCGTTGGCGACATTAACATCGATTTGGAGAGTTCGCCCGTTTCTCCACCGCCGCCGCCGGTTTCTGTTCCTGAGCCCACTGCGCTGCTTGGGTTAGCTGCCGTAGGGTTTGCATGGCGCAAGCGGAAGAAGAATGCTCAGATAGAAGATATTGCCATTAGCTAAGGCGTGCCATCAATTAGACTCCAGAAGCCTTATACAGTGGAAAGGACACATCCTTTAAACGAAGTGGCGTTAGAGGCTGAGTGCCGCCTCCCTTGAAGCTATTGAGCTTGAGATTTAATTGATGACAGCCCCTAATTTCATCACTGAAATTGAATGGCATTAATGATAGGAGCGTCTTGGTGGCGCTCTTTTTTGTTGGTGTTCGGGTAAGACTGGACATTGGTTTATGTTCTGTGCGATCGCTCTAAAGACAGCCCTCTGGGGGTTTCCTTTCCCAAGAACGAGCAAAGTACGGTATTGTTAGCCCGTCGGTGCGTCCTTTGAACGCAAACCCATCTGGTAAAATTTTGAGGATTTTTGGCGGGCAAACCTATGGGGTCAGTGGGGGAAAAAATTGCATTAGATGCTATGGGTGGCGACCATGCCCCCAGGGCGATCGTGGCTGGTGCAGTTAAAGCCTGTGAAGAATTAGGCGTCTCCGTACAACTGGTGGGCGATCGCGAGGCCATTCAACGGTGCTTAGACACCTACGGCTCCCATCCCAATATTGAAATTATTGACGCTCCTGACACTATTGATATGCACGAGGACCCGATAAAGGGTCTGCGCCGTAAGCCGAAGGCGTCCATTAGCGTCACTATGAAGCAGGTGCGCAGGGGGCTGGCTGATGCGGCGGTGTCGGCGGGGCACTCTGGGGCGGCTATGGCGGCGGGACTGTTGCGGCTGGGCAGGATTCCAGGGATTGATCGACCGGCGATCGCGGCCATTTTCCCCACGGTCAAAGCCGAAAAGCCAGTATTGCTGCTGGACGTGGGCGCAAACGTAGACTGTCGCCCCAAATTTTTAGAACAATTTGCCGTTATGGGCTCCGTGTACAGCAACCTTGTGCTCGGCACCCCCAACCCCACCGTGGGTCTGGTCAATATTGGTGAAGAGGCAAGCAAAGGGAACGACCTGGCTGTTAAAACCTATCCCCTCTTAGAAGCCAACCCCAACGTCAACTTCACCGGCAATGCTGAAGGGCGAGATATCCTTTCTGGCGACTTTGACGTGGTGGTGTGCGACGGCTTTGTGGGCAATGTGGTGCTGAAGTTTGCCGAAGCCGTTGGGTCCGTGGTCATCCAGCTCCTCCGGGAAGAGCTCCCTCGCGGAAAACGTGGCAAAGTGGGCACCTTAGTACTTAAGTCCAACTTAAAACGATTAAAAAAGCGCATTGACCACGCGGAACACGGCGGCGGCTTACTGCTCGGCGTTAACGGCGTTTGCGTCATTGGTCACGGAAGCTCTGATGCGGCGTCGGTGTGTAGCGCCATTCGTATTGCCCGTGATGCGGTGCGCACCAAAGTGCTGGAACAGCTTAAAGAAAAGTGCAATAGTACGGCTCAAGAGTCCGGATCAGAGTCCAACGGGCAAGGCGAGCCAGCGGCATCCCAAACAGTTACCCAAGAGCCAGTGACGACGGAGAGTTAATGCAAAATCAGATGGGCAGCGGCATATCTCTCATTGGCGTGGGGGCAGCAACTCCTCCGGCAGCGCTGGACAATGGCCAGATGGAGCGACTGGTGGATACGTCCGACGATTGGATTAAAACCCGTACGGGCATTCGCGAGCGGCGGATTGCCGGGGCGGATAGCACTTTGACAGGGTTGGGAACGGCGGCAGCTCGTAACGCGCTGGAGATGGCGGGGGTGTCAGCGGCAGATCTGGATTTAATTATTTTGGCCACGTCCACCCCAGATGATTTGTTTGGGTCGGCGGCGGCAATTCAGGGACAGCTAGGGGCGAGTCAGGCGGTGTCGTTTGATTTAACAGCGGCGTGTTCGGGTTTTTTATTCGGATTGGTTACAGCGGCTCAGTATATTCGCACAGGAGTTTATAAGCGAGTGTTACTGATTGGGGCGGATGTGTTATCCCGCTGGGTGGATTGGAGCGATCGCCGCACCTGTATTTTGTTTGGGGACGGCGCAGGTGCAGTGGTGCTAGAAGCGAGTGAGCAAGACCAGCTTCTAGGATTTGAAATGCGCAGCAACGGAGCGGGTAATTGCGTACTGAATTTGAATTATCAAAGCGAGGAAAAAGAGCTGTTGCCGGGAATTAATGTTAGCCAGGGCGGCTATCAAACGATTTCCATGAATGGCAAGGAGGTCTACAAGTTTGCGGTGCGCAAGGTGCCGGAAGTGATTGAGAAGGCGATGTTTTATTCGGACATTGCTGCTAATGATGTGGACTGGTTGGTGTTGCACCAGGCAAATTTGCGCATCGTAGAAGCGGCGGCTCAGCGGTTGAAGTTTCCCCTAGACAAGTGTTTGGTGAATTTAGAGCGCCACGGTAATACGTCGGCGGCGTCCATTCCGCTGGTACTCAATGAGGCGGTGCGAGATGGGCGAATTCAGCCGGGACATGTGATTGCGGCGTCAGGTTTCGGGGCCGGACTAAGCTGGGGAGCAGCGGGCTTTCGTTGGGGTAAAGGGTAACCTTGCTGGTCTTACCTCCCGTAAGGTGCGTGACACACACCAAATCCAAAGCTTTAATGAACACCCAATTTGACTGTCGTTCGCGGTGGAAACAGCCAACCTAGCGACGCCCATGATCTCGGGCGAGACGTTCTAAGGCCGCTTGCCAATACCAATTTTCTGATTTGCCAGGCACTCGCGATCGCTCATAATCCACTAGCCGCAGAGCCGTCCCTGAGCCGACTTTATTTTCCAACTGTCGCCGCACGCGCCCACTTACTCGCCCGTGTCCCCAAGCTGGCTGCCTCCCAAGTCCACCACGTCTGACCTTTTTTTGAAAAACAAACGCCAACACTAGCAGGACGGTGAGGGCGATCGCCAAGCCAGTGGCTAAATTCTGCTGCGATTGCTGATTAGAAACGGGGCGCGGGGGCTGGGTTGTAACCTGAGCCAGGGGAGTCATGGTCAAAAAGCCAATAATGTGAGGGCTTTAGCCAGTTTAGCTTGGGAGAAAAACATCCAGATTTAGGGGAATCACTACCGCTACACAACCAAAATTACGCGGGCAAAATTACGCGGGCAAAAATACGCGGGCAAAATTACGCTGCCAAAATATCTGGCGAGTC
>CALCTI010000306.1 GCA_937894105.1 uncultured cyanobacterium | reverse complement strand
GGGACTGTATGCTGATTTGCCAGATATTCGGATTTTAACTTCCTTCGATGCCCCGGATATTGACGCCCTTATCCATCGCTACAACCTGTCCCAGGTACAGGGCATTTTCTACCGTGCTAGCCATTTGGTAATCCAAGCCTATCGCAACGATCCCGGTGAATATAAATTGCTTTTTCGCTATTTAAAACTATTCCAATTGATGACCTATATCGAAGGGGATCAAAGCCAGGGATTTACTATTACGATCGACGGTCCAAGCAGTTTATTTAAACCCAGTACTCGCTATGGGCTGGCGATCGCCAAAACCATCCCCGCCCTCCTTCATGTTAGTAAATGGTCTTTAACTGCCACCTTGCAAATGAAGGACTTATATGGGGAGCGTCGCATATTAGAACGACAGTTCACCCTCGATTCAAACTGTGGCTTAGTGACCCACTATGCACCGGGAAAGGTGTACGACAGCATGGTGGAAGAATCCTTTGTAAAGCGCTGGGAAAAGACAAAAACTGAATGGAAACTGGAGCGGGAAGTGGATCTGGTACCTATTCCTGGCAGCGTTGCCATCCCCGATTTTCGTCTGGTTCACCCTGATGGACGCGATTTAATTCTAGAAATTATTGGCTATTGGCGGCCGGAATATTTACGCAAAAAATTTGCCCAAATTCGGAAATCTGGACGCACTGACTGGGTAATTGCCATTTCCCAGCGGCTAAATTTGGAAAAAGCAGGGGTTAATATTAACGAGCTACCGGGACCGGTGGTTTGGTTTAAAGAAAAACTTCAGCCAAAACAAGTATTGGCTGTCTTAGATTAGTGATTTTAAGTTTTTTCTATACGCTTTTTGTGGGCTCTTTTTAGTCCTATTTTTCAGCACCTTTTCTAGGGTTTAGTCATCATTATGGGGACAGCGAAGGGGCAGTGGACGAAACAGGAAGCCTGGAAAATACGGTTTGTGGCGATCGCCCTCATCATTATCGGCATCGGTTTAATTTTCGAGCCCGCCCTAACCCTTCGTGCCATCACAGGCGACATCGTTAATATCACCAGCAACAGCCTGTATGAAACCTGGCGACAGCAACATCTGTGGGGTGGCGTTGGTATTTCCGCTGCTGGTGGCGCTGCCCTATTGCTGTGCTGGAGCGACATTCGCCGCCAGCCCCAGAAGCCAGTTTTTCTGCCCCCCGTTGCCCATTCTTTTATTAAATATGGCGACCATAGCGCTGAAATGGCGATTGATCGTTTGCGCCAGGACGGGGACGAGGAATTTCAAGTGACACCCGAAGCCACCAAGTCCACCTTGGAAATCGCAGGGGCGATCGCCAGCACCTGCATTCTGATCACCGTCATCAAATGGCTCAGCCTATGGCACCCCACCATCGGCGTCTGGATTCTCCTCAGCCCCATCATCTTGGTGTGGGTTTTCGTCTGGGCCTTCCTCCGTATGCGCCTTATGCAAACCTGGGCCAGCCACCACTACACCACCAAACGGAGCGGTCCCTTTTTCTGCCAAGCCTGTAATCACCCCTTCGCTCCCATGCCCAGCCACCAGTTAGATCACTACCTATCGCCGAAGGAAAAAAAGCTAGCAGACATCCAATCTGTACAGTGGTCTAGCCTCTACTGCGCCCGGTGGTATCCCGAGCTGGACGACCCTACATTTAGTGGCGCTCTACCCCCTGTGCAGGGAACAGAAGTGGAGCTAGATCCTGGAGAAACCACCTTAAAGCGCCCGTTTCATTTATTTGAGTTGAACCAAACTCAACATGATTTCGCCGTTTGCCCAAACTGCGACGAGCGAGCCCTTAAAAAAACGTTCAATATTCTAAGAGAATCCACATCAGAACGGGAAGGAGAGTTAGAAATCAACGCTGAGTGCAAAATGTGCGGATACAGTGACACAACACACCTGTCGATCGCCTTTAGAATAGCCTATTGAGATCTCTTATTAATGACAGTTTCCTCAAAAATAAGAAAGAGACTGCCCTAAGAAATCAGTTTTACCCAACAAGGTCGCTACCACCGAGGATTCAAGGTAGAGGGGATATAGTCGGCTCAATAAAAAATAAGCCCCTTTGAAGCCTTCTGCCAAAGCTAGAACTGCGCCATTGAATTTTGTCATTAAATTTTGTCTATTGAACTTCGCCTCAAATTCGCCAACGCTCCACGAATGGCGCGCTCAGCGATCGCTGAGCGCCTCGCCAATTGATGAATCGACGATAAATCACCTTTCCTTCGAGGGATGAGGGGAGATCTCTACCCCTTTGCCAGTAGCGATGGGTCTGTGCTGTGCGCCTAACCCTTGAGGCTCCCCTATTTCCTTTTCTTAAGGGAAGCTTTACGTGGAACTAACGCTGAATTAGCGTCAGTAAATTTCGGAAAAAATCCAAACGTAAAGTAATTCGAAAATCGCTGACATTTCAACCGCAAACCCTGAAATTTAGCCCGATAAAATTAGCTGTTCAGGCAGGATCCCTAAAGACGTAAAGGTTTTGTAAAAATCCCTGGTATTAGCCACAAAACTAAATTTGCTTATTAACCCTTTAGATAGATCTACTTGCCTATAACTTCATCCTAGATTAGATCGACTGTATTTTTTTCTCACTATATTTTGGTCCCAAGTAGCTACAGCACAAATTGGGGACCACACTCACCAAGTTTTCAAGGTTTCTCTTGAAAACACAGACAGATTTTAAACAGTTCTCAAAGTCACAAACAACGTCAACGAAACGACCGAATAGTTTGTTTATTTATTCATTTCTTTGGGAGAAATAAATGGTTGTTGCTTTTTCAAAGTCCCTAGATGTCAGTGATCTCAACGAAAAGGAGCTTGAAACTATTGACGCCTACTGGCGCGCTTGTAATTATCTGGCGGTGGGAATGATTTACCTGCGAGATAATCCACTGTTGAAAGATCCCCTGGAGCCATCCCATATTAAACATCGCTTGTTGGGACATTGGGGATCATCGCCAGCCCTAAGCTTCACCTATATTCACTGCAATCGGCTCATTCAGAAGTACGACCTGGATATGATTTTTATGGCCGGTCCAGGGCACGGCGCACCGGGGGTTTTGGGACCGGTTTACCTGGAAGGAACCTATTCGGAAATTTATCCCGATAAAAGTGAAGATCTGGAGGGAATGCAGCGCTTTTTTAAGCAGTTTTCGTTCCCTGGGTTTATTGGCAGCCACGTTACCCCAGAAACTCCCGGGTCCATCCATGAAGGCGGGGAGATGGGCTACAGCGTTTCCCATGCCTATGGGGCCGTGTTGGATAATCCTGATTTGATCGTGACCTGTGTGGTGGGCGACGGCGAGGCGGAGACGGGGCCACTGGCCACGTCGTGGCATTCCAATAAGTTTATTAATCCGGCGCGGGATGGGGCGGTGCTGCCGGTGCTGAATTTAAATGGGTACAAAATTGCTAACCCAACGATTCTGGCGCGGATTTCCCAGGAGGAGCTGGAGGCGTTATTTAGGGGCTATGGGTACACGCCTTACTTTGTAGAAGGCAACAATCCTATGGAAATGCACCAGAAAATGGCGGCCACGATGGAAGAGTGCGTGGGCAAGATTCGCGAGGTGCAGCAACAGGCGCGCGAAGGGGGCAAGGTGGAGCGTCCCCGCTGGCCGATGATTGTGCTGCGATCGCCCAAGGGATGGACCGGTCCCCAGGAGGTGGATGGCAAAAAGGTGGAAGATTTTTGGCGATCGCACCAGGTGCCCATGGGAGGAATGCACGAAAATCTCGAGCATGTGCGTTTGCTAGAAGAGTGGATGCGCGGTTATAAACCGGAGGAATTGTTTGACGAGAATGGGGCGCTGGTGCCGGAGTTGAAGGCGCTGTCTCCCACGGGAAATCGCCGGATGGGGTCTAATCCCCACGCTAATGGTGGACTGTTGCGGAAGGCGTTGAAAATGCCAGATTTTCGCGAATTGGCGATCGAGATTGACGACCAGCGGGGCACCGTTGAGTTTGAAAATACGAAGGCGCTGGGAATTTTGATGCGGGAAATTATGCGGGATAACCCCGATAACTTCCGACTGATGGGGCCCGATGAAACCGCGTCCAATCGATTACAGGACGTGTATGACGTCACCAAAAAAGTTTGGATGGCAGACCTGTATCCCGAAGATGAAGATGGGGGGCAGCTATCCCGCGATGGTCGGGTGATGGAAATGCTCAGTGAGCATACGTTGCAAGGATGGCTAGAAACTTACTTGCTAACGGGCCGCCACGGATTATTCCACACCTATGAAGCCTTCGCCCACGTGGTGGATTCCATGTTTAATCAGCATGCAAAATGGCTGGATATTTGTAAGCATCATGTGCCCTGGCGGCGTCCCGTTTCATCCCTCAATATTTTGCTTTCCTCGTTAGTGTGGCGGCAGGATCACAACGGATTTAGCCACCAAGATCCCGGCTATGTGGACCTGGTAACGAATAAAAATCCTGACGTGGTTAGGGTTTATTTCCCTCCCGATGCCAACTGCTTACTGTCCGTTGCTGACCACTGTTTCCAAAGCACGGACTATATCAACATCATCATTGCTGACAAGCAAAAACACCTGCAGTATTTGCCCGTGGACGAGGCGGTGGTTCACTGTACCAAGGGCATTGGAATTTGGGATTGGGCGAGCAACGATGATGGGGTTGATTCGGACGGTCCTGATGTGGTGATGGCTTGCTGTGGTGATATTCCGACGATGGAGTCACTGGCCGCAACGGCAATTTTACGAGAGGCAATCCCTAGCTTAAAGGTGCGATTTGTAAATGTGGTTGACCTGTTTAAGTTGGTATCAGAGGGTGAGCATCCCCATGGATTGTCGGATCGGGATTTTGATTCTTTGTTCACCACTGATAAGCCGGTAATTTTCAATTTCCACGGCTATCCTTGGCTGATTCATAAGTTGATTTATCGTCGGTCTAAGGAAGAGGGCAATATCAATACGCATTTGGAGCTGGCCATTCGCAATGAAGTGGATCGCTTTAACTTGGTGATCGATGTGATTGATCGGGTGCCCAAGCTGGGGGCGATCGCCGGTCATACCAAAGAACAGATGAAGAACAAAATCATCGAGTCTCTCGCCTACGCCCATGAGCACGGCAAAGATCAAGAAGCGATTATCCAGTGGACTTGGCCCTATTCTTCTCCCTAAGTCTATGACTCTAAACCTCTACTGTCTGCGTCACGGGGAAACCACCCAAAGTCAAACGGGGGGCTACTGTGGCGCATTGGATCCAGAGTTGACGCCGGCGGGGCTGGCCATGGCGAAGGCGTTTGCCGACCGTTACCAGTCCCTGCCCTGGACTGCGGTGTTTTGCAGCCCTCTTCGACGGGCGATCGCTACGGCTAAACCTTTAGGTGATGCGGTGGCGATCGCGCCGATTATCCGAGACGGGTTGGCGGAAATTCATTTTGGAGATTGGGAAGGGCGATCGCCAGAGTCGGTACGCACTGAGGACCGGGATGCCTATGACCGGTGGGTAGCGGAGCCTGCTTGGAATGCTCCCACTGGCGGCGAAACGGCGGTGCAGGTGGCGGATCGGGCGATGGCCGTGGTTACGGAAATTCAGCAAACTTACGAGGCGGGCAATGTGCTGGTGGTGTCCCATAAGGCCACCATTCGCATTGTGTTGTGCAGCCTTCTGGGTATTGATTTAGGGCGGTATCGCGATCGCCTGGATACGCCGGTTGCTTCCCTAAGCGTGGTCACCTTTGGGCGCTATGGACCCATGTTGCTGCGGTCTAGCGATCGCAATCATTTGCCGTCGGAATTGCGCGATCGCAAGGGAACATAGCATGAATATTCTGGTGCTTAATGCGGGGTCCAGCAGCCATAAATTGTGTCTGTATGCCATTGAGGGGGCGCTGCCTGACAATCCTCCGCCGCCCCTTTGGCAAGCTCAAGTTGACTGGTACCCCGATGATAATTCGGCAAAATTAACCGTTGAAGCACAGGCGAAAAAGCGAGATGAAACCATAACAGGACAGTCCCAAGCTCAGGTTTTGTCTCAGGTTTTAGGGTCTTTGCATCAGGGATCGACGGCGGTAATGAATGGGTTAGAGGCGATCGCCTTAGTGGGACATCGGGTAGTCCACGGTGGCGATCAATATCAATCCAGCGTGGTAGTGGACGAGGAGGTTAAGGGGGCGATCGCGGATTTAATTCCCTTGGCACCGCTGCACAACTCCGCCAATTTGAACGGCATTGAATTAATGGAATCGCTGTTGGGGGAGGTGCCTCAGGTGGCGGTCTTTGATACGGCATTTCACCATACGCTGCCAGACACGGCGGCCACCTACCCCGGTCCTTACGAATGGAAAGCACAGGGCATCCGTCGCTATGGATTCCACGGCATTAGCCACCAATTTTGTCGCCGGCGAGCGGCGCAGATTTTGGAACAAGAGTTATCAGAATTACGGTTAGTGGTGTGCCATCTGGGCAACGGTGCATCGTTAACCGCAGTGAAAAATGGGTGCAGCATTGACACCACCATGGGATTTACGCCGTTGGAGGGGGTGATGATGGGCACTCGGTGCGGCTCAATAGATCCAGGGATTTTGATGTATCTGCTGGATCAGGGACATGATCTTGGATATTTGGATCGCCTCCTTAATAGGGAATCGGGGTTAAAGGGATTATCAGGGGTATCCCACGATTTACGGGAGGTTCAAACGGCGATCGCCCAGGGAAATCAACAGGCGAAATTAGCTTTTGACGTATACATCCACCGCTTAAAATCCTGCCTCGGTTCCATGATCATGTCCTTGGAGGGGCTGGATTGTTTGGTGTTTACCGCTGGACTGGGGGAGCATTCGCCGGAGGTGCGATCGCGAGTGTGCCAGGGGCTAACCTTTTTGGGCGTGGAATTGGACGAGGAAAAAAACGGGAAATCGCCTCGAGATCAGGATATTGCCACGGACGCTTCGACGGTGCGAGTGTTGATAATCCATACCCAAGAGGACTGGGCGATCGCCCAAGAAGCCTGGCGCTGTGCCCCTGCCAGCCACGGTAACCCCAAAAATTTTGCTATTAACAGTAGTTCATTATGAAAATCCCAGCGGGCAATAATAATGGTTAATCATTGAGACCACAGATTTGAATAATGAAGAATTAGAAATCTTTTTAGACAGTCGCGTAATATGGAGTTACAAAGGTTGTTCCCTGGTTGATCCGTCCGTATTCCCCAAGCCCCTGCTCCCTGTGATGTCCCGAGCTTGGTGTCCGGTTCCCAAAGCCTGAGCCTGGCGTCACGGTCCGTCTGGGCACAACCATGAACATCGATAGACGTAAGGAAGATTTTTCATGAGCAGCCGCAATACGACGGAAACCAACAGCAAAAATAATGCCAGCGATCGCGAAGTACGCATCGAGAAAGCTGAGCCAAAGGAAAGCCGCAGTAATCGCCCCAACCTACCCGTACAGTCCCGCCGTCGTCCCTTGGCTCCCAAGTTCGGTCAGCGTCCCGTCGAGGAAAGCGACCTGGATTTGGTTGAGAGCGATTTGCCCAGCAATCGCCCGGTGGAAGCTAGCTCTTTAAAAGTGAGCGGTACGGTGTCTTCCTACGGCACCCGCCCTATCGCCGCAAGCGATATGGAAGTAATCAGCACCATCGTCCTATCGGGTAATCGCCCGGTGTCTTCTTCCGAGTTGGCAAAGGCTGACACCACCTGGTTACCGGGGGGTAAGCGTCCGGTGGCGTCTAACGACCTGGGTGAAGAAGCTGCGCTAATGGGCTTTCTTGACTAGAAAATATTGACGGCGTTTCCTAAGGCGCTGTGATTTAGCGCGGGCAATATTTAGCTCGGGCAAATTCTACAAAGGAGCTTGACTTTGAAAAAAGTTCAGGCTCTTTTTTATGGCGGGTGGGGCAACTGGGCGATCGCGAGATTGCGAAGGTTGAAAGATGAACTTGGTTAATGGCAATGGTGTCTACTGGGGCTCGGCGATCGCTACGATCGCCCACCGTCGCGATCACCCCCCCCAGCACCACTGCCGCCAATACAATTAGGACATACCCAAAAGCCAGGAACCGCCCATCACATAACCATTCCCTACCAGTCAGCAAAGAGCGCCCAACTCTTAAGTCATCGGGCGCTCTACCAAGGTTTCAGGCTAATCTGAATCCCACCGAAAACACAAGCGCAGTCTCTCGATACCGCCGCTAATGCCCTGAAATCCCTTAGACGCCTTATGTGAATTAAAGCTCGGAGATGGTGAGTTAAGGGGTTAACTAACAGCAGCCTCGGCCCCATAACTCAATCAAAGGCCTCCACTTTCCATAGCTTCACGGTTCCGTCACCGGAAGCGGAAACAATGATGGTGCCGTCGGGGCTGAAACTCGCGCTACTAACCCCTTCTGAATGTCCGTTGAGGGTGCGTAATTCTTCACCGGTTTTCGCGTCCCACAGCTTCACTGTTTTGTCGCCGGAAGCGGAGATAATGGTGGTGCCGTC
>CALCTI010000305.1 GCA_937894105.1 uncultured cyanobacterium | reverse complement strand
GGCGTAGCTCAATCCATGTGCCCTCAATATCCACTAGGGGCAGCTCATCTAAATCCTTTTCCGCCAGGATTTGCTCGAATTGCTCCTTGGTGCGCGATCGCCCCCCCAAAGTTAGCGACCAGCGGAAGTCTAACAAGCTGCTCAACCCCAGCTTAATGTCCTCCTCCTGCACCGTTTCCGCCGTTGCCAAATTTAACCCCAACCGACTGGCACGACTGTCACGCTCAGCCAAGCTGGGCGGCAACACCACCCCTAAGCCACTGTCCTAAAACCGCCACGCCACCGTTTTAATAAATTCGTAAGCCTGGGCTGCCGTTAGCTCCTGGGACGTGGGCGATCGCTCGGTTAACATCGGCTCCAACACCGGATACAGGCGCGCCGCCAATCCCAATCCTCGCAGCAGGGTCGATAACGGATCATCCACCAGGCGATCGTCTGCCCGCAATTGCTCCACCGGATACTGCCACAGGATTTCCGCCCCCAGCCAGAGGGAGCGTTCGTCCAAACTTTGGAGCCCGAACGCCAACACCCAAGCCTCCCCTTCGTCACCGTTACCCTTGCTTTGGGGCGGCACCAATTTAAACGCCGGACGGAAACTGGACTGCGCCTGGGGTTTGATTTGTACCTGTGCCCCTGACGGATCCTGAGCTAGATCAGACCAATCTTATATCCGCCAACCCGCTTTCACACAGCCCCCGGGCTGACCCAAGCTGCACCAGCCAATCTTTAACCGTGGGGGCGATCGCCAAAGTTGTACTCACCCCCCCTCGCGATCGCGCTGCCACCCGCCGCGCCCCCGGCAACGGTAGGGTGCCCATAACCCGGCGCATATCCAAATCCACCACCTGGGCTAAGAAATGCTGCACCAGACGATTGGGGGCAAGGGGCAATTCTACGTTGGGAGGGTTAAACTTTCGGGTGCGGATTTTGGTGCTCCGGGTGCGGCTAGCGGATTCCACTTTCACCTGTGGCGGCGTTTGGTCCTGATAGAAACGGCACACCGTGGGCATCTGTCGCCCCAGCCGATCCAATCGCAACTGATCCGCCTCACTTTCCAATACTGGCCACCACTGGGCCCGCACCGTGCCATCAAACTGGGGCAATAAACTGGGCACCGCCTTACTGCGAGCTACCAAATCCAAACCCCACCGGGTCACATGGCTCCAATAGCGCAGCTCCTCCCCAAACACCCGCGCCTCTCCCCGTGACTCTCCCTGGGCCAGGGGTAACTCCCGCAAAAAGGCGATCGCCGGCCCAATCTCCAGCGCTAATCCTGTGATCCACCAGTTTTGTAAAAAGGTCTTGCCGCCGGTTTCCTCGGACACTGGCTCCGCTGCTAACAGGGGGCTATGGGCTTGATCCACCGTGGGCAGGGCGATCGCAAAGGTGCGCAGTTTCCCCTTGGTGATCGCCGCCGCCGTCTCCGCCGATAACTGCCCGTTTTTGCCTAGACTTTGTAACCACTCTTTAAAAGCTTTTGCCCCTAAGGTTCGCGGGTGAGCCGCCACCTCCCAGGTCATGGTGCTCTTTGCCTTCAGGGGTTGCCATGCCTCGCCCCAAATCCAAAACTGTTGGGTTTGAGGATGCCAACTGCCGTGTAAGACTGCCATAGGTGGAGTAGAGAAAAGATGCTAACGGTCCTTGTGCGTGAATTGGTCACTCAATCCATCGGCACCGGCGCTTATGGGCGGGCAAACAAGCGCAAAATAGTAGTTCGGGCTTAGGGCGTGTCATCCATTAATCTCCAGAAGCCTTATGCAGTGGGGAGTACGCGCCCTTTAAAAACAAACAAAGCTAGGGGCTGAAACCCTTACGGCTCTTGAGTTAGGGATTCAATTGATGACAGCCCCTAGTGTATCAGGACGCTTTCGATGCTGTGTCGCCTGCAACGGAAATATACCAAGTTGCTAAGGCTCCGGCGATCGCCACCGCCGCCAAGGTAAATAACACCGTCGGCAACCCCACCCAGCTTTCCGCCAAGCTTGCCAGCGCCAACGGCAAACTTAGGGCGATATTAATGGCGTTATTTTGCAGCCCAAATACTTTGCCGTGCATGGCTTCTGGCGTAGTGTTTTGAATGGTCGTCTGCATGGGAATTCCCGTGAGGGCGCAGCCAAGACCCACCACCGCGAGACAAATTAAGGTGCCCCACAGGGTATTCAAGTTAAACGCCAGTGCGGCCAATCCCCCAGCAACCACCGTTGACCCCACAAAGGATAGTCGGGTGTAGGGGATGCGATCGCCAAACTGCCCCAAAATCGCCGCTCCGATCGCCATCCCAACACCGCCCATCGCCAGCAACACCCCAAACTGGGACGCCTTGAGCACGGGAATCAGCTCCGCAATGCGCACCGCAATCACCGCCAGCGCCGCCACAATGGAGAACAAAATTGTGAGCTGAATAATGGCGTTACGCACCACGGGCGTCTGGTGTAAATAATCCAACCCGTCCTTCAAATCTTCTAAAATATGGGGCTGGTCTTGGGGATTCTGATCGCGTTTTTCACCGGTCTTAACCCACAGCAGCAACAGCCCCGCCAGCAAATAACTGCCCCCCACTGCCAGTTCCTGTCCCAAATCGGCACTGCCGGACCAGGTTTCCACCCAGCCGTTGGCCAATGCGAGCAGCGGTTCCCCTAGGGCAAAGCCAATAATCACCGCCCCCATCATGGTGGTGGTATATAGGGAATTAGCTGATAGCAAATTGTCCTTTTTTATCAGCAGGGGTAACGTAGACTGCTCCGCCGGGGCAAAATATTGGGTCAATGTGGACACCGCGAAGGTAATGCCCAGCAAAGCCGCAAAGCCAATGGGAGTGTCGTAGTCGCCCACGGACCACACGGGTAGATCCGCCGTCACAATCAATAGCGGCGGGATGCCCAGCACCAAAAATCCCCGCACCACGTTGGTCAGCACTAGCACCGTTTTTTTCGACCACCGGTCCACGTAAACCCCAGCCAGGGAGCCAAACAGCACCGCCGGAATCGTAAAGGCAATCATCACCGACGACACCCAGCCGCTAATGGGCTGATCCGCCTGTTGGAATCGGGTGGTGATCAGGGCGATCGCCATCACCAAAAACACCTTGTCCGCTAGCTGGGAAAAAATTTGCCCCGCCCACAGTACCAAAAACTGGCGATTTTTTAGCACGGGCCAAAAACCGCGATCACCC
>CALCTI010000304.1 GCA_937894105.1 uncultured cyanobacterium | reverse complement strand
AGCTTGAATCTTCTGTAAATTAAAGCTCAGCCTACATTACGTTGCATCACTACCCGATTTTTTACTGCCGTCGGAGGAGCATTGTTGCGCTTCTTATAGTTGCTCACTGCCGCCGTGTAGAACTGTCCCGCGTGGCTATAACCCCGCAGCCCCCAGCGCTGTACATGGGCGGCATATAATATCGCGGACCAAACATCATATTCGACACGGCATTTGCTGCCAATACCGCCGAAAAAGGCTGTCAAAAACTAGATTATTGACGCACCATAAGTGTTTAGGGCTGCCCGGTTTGGGGGTCCACTACCGTCTCCGTTTCATTGTGAACATACTCGATTTTGAAGTCAGGGGTTAGGTATAAAACATTTTTTCGCCGTCGTGGTTTAAGTGTGGTCCTTTCCCTTCCGCGATCGCCTCATCGGTTAACCGCGCCAGTTGCAAGTCATCGGTGTTAAAAAACGGCGCAGCTCCCTGGGGCGCATTCAAAATCATAAACCCATAGGAACCATCGCTGTCATCGTAGGTCACCTGCTGTACGGGATACTCGCCGGTGGGCAGCTCAGCGCCCCAGATCGGCAGTGCCAATCCGCTGGTTAAAAGTTAATAGGGTGGCAAAGGTCCACGCCAAAAGTCGCTTCATCATAATCAACGTATATACTTTATTTCCTCGCACGTTTTTTTACGCTACTCTTGCGTACTCGCGTATGGTATCGCTTCACACTGTTTCAAATAGGGAGAGCATTCACCCATGATTTTGACCTTAAAGAGGACAGCCGGGCTCAAAAATACGGTGCTTTAAAGCTTAAATTTAAGACAATTCTCTGATATTCTTCTGTAGGATTTTTGCGCTATAATTTCTGATTTTAAGACTTTTAAGGTAGTCTTTCTCTATTCGATATTTTCTATTTAATATTAGTGTTTTATGCGTGTTGCGATCGCCATCCCCCATTTTTTTAAACCTGACGGCGAGGGTCAATATGGCTCTGTTCGCGACGACTCTCGCCCTCGGGTGGAAGCACTAACGAATTGCCTAGTAAATCTGCACGCTCATTTTGGATCAAAGCAGTTTGAATTCTACTACTTTGATCATATGGAATTGCGATCTGCAAATGAATCAACGCAGGTTACCCTCGACATTTTCCTTTGTACTAAAGATAACTCTCATGTTTTATCAGAACTGACGGAAAATGGAGAAACTAACGACCTGTTTTTTCACGTTCCTATTCAGTCTGAAGACCCAAAGTTGTTAGGATTTGGCTGCCATCAATTGTTGGCTGATCGTCTAGGGGATTATGATTACTATTGTTATCTGGAAGACGACTTAATTATTCACGATCCATACTTCTTTTGGAAGATTAAATGGTTTACAGAGCAAATGGGAAACCAATGTGTTCTACAGCCCATGCGATTTGAAATAATGCAGTCACCTGTAGGGCAAAAAATATATATTGATCCGGATTTTGAAGCTCTTTCAGGATGGAATAAAAATACAGCTCATAACTTTATAGATCAACAGGAATTGGAAGGGCGATTTCTCAATCGAAAGGTTATGTTTGGACGGGCAGGTGATCCCCATTCAGGATGCTTTTTCTTAAATTCTGATCAAATGCATTATTGGTCGCAACAGGCCTATTTTCTAGATGTGGATACGCGGTTTGTGGGTCCCTTAGAAAGTGCTGCGAGCTTAGGATTAATGAAAGCATTCCGAGTGTATAAACCTGCTGTTGCTAATGCTAATTTTCTAGAAATTCAACATAGTGGCACTTGGAATAGTAATTTCTTTATTGAAAATCTAGATAGGCTTATTTTTCCCGCTCGACAAGCTCCTGTGGATGGCTAGGGCGTGTCATCAATTGAGCTCCAGAAGCATTACACAGTGGGGAGTGCACGCCCTTTAGAAACAAAAAATACTAGGGGCTGAAACCCTTATGGCTCTTAACTTAGAGATTTAATTGATGACAGCCCCTAGTAATATTTTTGATTGCTCTAAGGATGAAACTTTAGCCAGCCTTGGAGAACAAACCGTATTAAAACGATTGCAAAAGTTTTGTTCTCAAGAGGTGATTGGTGATGATGGAGCGGCGATTTTCTGGCGATCGCCCCCCCAGCCCAACGGAATCAATAGCCAAGACGCTGGTGACTACTCTGGTAACCACTCCGGCGATTACCTGGTGGTGACTACTGATGTGCTAGTGGATGGGGTGCATTTTAGCGATCGCACCACCCCGGCCCATTCAGTGGGGTGGCGAGGAGCTGCGGCGAACCTGTCGGATTTGGCGGCAATGGGAGCGGAGCCGGTGGGATTGACGGTGGGGCTAGCGTTGCCGGGGAGTACCCAGTGGCGTTGGATTGAGGGGCTTTATCAAGGGTTGAAAGATTGCGGCGATTCTTACGATGCGCCAATTATTGGGGGCGATTTATGCCGTTCTTCGGTAGCGACCTTGTCCATTACGGCGTTAGGACGGGCGGGGCGATCGCACCTTATCCAGCGTTCGGCGTTGCAACCGGGGGACTATCTAATTGCCACGGGCATCCACGGCGCATCGCGGGCGGGGTTGGAGCTGTTGCTAAATCCTGAAACCGGGAAAAATCTACCTGAAATTCAACGAAAATCGTGGATTCGCGCCCACCAGTATCCTCGGCCGCGCCTGGATTGGCTGCCCCTGTTAAAGATGGCGGAGCGGGAGATTGCTGGAATGGACAGTAGTGACGGGTTGGGGGATGCGGTGGTGCAACTGGCGCGGGTAAGTGGCTGTGGCGTTGAACTGTGGGGAGATTCTTTGCCGATCCCTAAAGGGTTGGTGGGTTGGGTGGGTTTGGAGACAGGGCGGGAGTGGACCCTATACGGCGGTGAGGATTTTGAGTTGAGTATGGGCATGCCGGAAGAGGTTATCAAAGAGCTGAATTGTAATTTCCCTATCTCTTATTACGTAATAGGTCGAGCTGTTATGGAAAAGGGCGTAAAACTGGTGGAGAAAGAAGGCGGGCGGGCGATCGCAAACCTGTCCCTTGACCAAGGATTTCAACACTTTTCGTAGAGTCTCGTAGGGCGCGCGATACGTCTACCGGGTAGTGACCAGATCGTCAGGATAGTGTTCCATCGCAGCGAGAGCCATTGTAGTGAAACTATCCGAATCGTTATCTTGATTCCGTAGGACAGACCTTTCGCTGGGTC
>CALCTI010000303.1 GCA_937894105.1 uncultured cyanobacterium | reverse complement strand
GTCAATATTTTGCTGATTGTCGTCAGTTTCTGCCATGGGGAGTGGGGCGATCGCCAAAGTTTAATTCCCTGGACCTATTGTAGCGATCGCCTCACATTACCAGGGGCTGCCAATGGCAGTGAATGCAGCCCAGTAAAACGGATGATCCAAGCTATAGCGATCGCCGTTGCTACTTACCTTGTTGTCAACGCTGGTAGGGTCCACATCACCATTAGAAAGGGCGATCGCCTGTCCATTGGGCAATATCAGTTGGCGAGTGTTGCTAATTTCCACCCGATTTTCTAAAAGAAATAGCTGTGCTCGCTGTAGCGCCTCAGCCTTAGTCGTGACCTTGGGATCATTGAGGAAATGGTATAAGTACACCATTAGGATCATCGTTGCTTCATCATTCACCTCCCACTGGCTGGCGATCGCTGTGCGCACCCCAGACTTAATCGTCAACCCCGCAAAACCCAGCTCCGCCTCAGCGCTACCCACCGCCGTTCTACAGGCGCTTAAAATCAGCAAATCTAGCGGCGGGCTCCCCAGATTCAGACGCCCCAACTCTGCCAGGCTCAGTTGGTCATCCCAAAACTGAATGTACGAATTTTCCATCCCCCCATCGCGGAAATTGGCATGGGTGGCCAAGTGAACCACTTGGTAAGGAGTCTTCTGGCGCTGGGCAATAAAATTAGCCTCCGTAAACGCCTCGTTGGTGAACGCGTTCCCTCCCAGTCCAAAAATTTGGGGAATGGCCAAAGCTTCGGCGCGAGCAAAGGGCAAAGATTGTTGCTGCTGGTTGACAAAGCTAGACGCTCCCATCGCCAATACTTCGCCCCGACGCTCTAGCTCCACATAGCTTTCAATATTTCGAAAAGAAGGCACCAGGGTAAGATCATAGTCTTGAATCAAAAAGCGATCGCCTGCCATCAGTGCCCCAAAGGACACACTGCGCAACAGGGGACCGGGAACAATCAGCAAGGAATCTATCCCCTCTTCCTTGAGCGCCTCTTCCACGGGAGTGATTAAATACTGGCGCAGTCGCTGGGCGATGGGGCGATAGGTGTGGGAATCTAGCGAAAACGGATTCGTTAGCTCTCGGCGAAACTGACCCACCAGGTACCTTAGTTGGGATTGATCCGTATCAAAAACCGTCTGGCGTATGGTTTGCCCCCGTCCCGTTTGCAACAGTAGTTCTATGCGATCAGGGAAGGCAATGGGGTACAAAATCGCAAAATCTTTACCGGTGCGATCGCCCCAGGTTGCCAGCAAATTTTTCACCCGCGCGGTAAATTCCGCACCGTTGAGCAGTTCTTCCCATGAGGCGCCCCCCTCCTCTTGAGGATCCACCTCCAAATAATCCGCAAATTGCAGCGAAAATAATGCATCAGCCGCCGCCATTGCCCCTGCGGTGTCCCCTTCTGCCAGAGCCCGATCCAGTCGAGTGGTAACAGTACTAATCTCTTCAATCAAAGTGGACGGTTCAAACTCTGTCGATAGGTTCACATTAGGCAGGTTTAGGAGAGACCCAGACTCCGTACCATCCCGTTGCTTTAACAGGTTGATCCCCAAAGCAATCACCCTATCTGAAATGTCAAAGGACGGACTCATGTCAACGGGCGATACCAGTGGGGCGATCGGCTGTTCCACAATGGATACCGACGTAACGTCCACCGATAGGGCGACCACCTCCTCAGCGATCGCGGGGGAAGTCTTGGTCTCACCGTCATCGGGCGGCAATGTAACCAGCGGTGTCACAGGGATTATTTCCACTGTTTCCATCGGCACTCCCCCAGCCCCCGTTGTCGGCTCAGCCACTTCAGAGTCCTTATCCGGAGACGGAAGCAACGATGACACCCCAGAGTCTGAAGGAGGGGAGGGCGGCGACACTGGGCGATCAGTCTCAGCCTCCGGGGAAGAGGGTTGGGCAACTTTTTCTGAATCGGGGATCAGAGGAAGCACCAGCGGGGGCGGCGGCAGGGTTGAGGAGGCTTGCGGTGGTTTGGTTTGGGAAGGGAGTTCTTCCGCTGCGGGAATCGGTTCCGGGAGGTTTGCTCCCCCCGGCGACACTTGAATTAAGCCCTCTCTGAAAGTCCCTGGCTCATTGGGAATAACTTGCCCCAGCGCTAAAGTTACCGTGTCCGCCTGGATCGTGCCTGTCGTTCCATTGCGGGCAATATTGCCCACGGTAAACGGGTTTTGCCCCCCGTGGTTAATCGTGCTTGTGCCACTAGAACAAAGGGTAGAGCCGTTACAAACTCCGCCAAAAATTGTACTTGTGCCATAAATATTCCCCTCGGCACTGTTGAGGAGAATACTGCCCCCTGTGTCACCGAGGCTATTGATAAATCTGAAGGTCAACGCATTTTGGGAGTTGATGGTCACGTTGCCGCTGCGTCCTCCCGCATTTTGGGTGCTAATGGTTCCCACCGTTAACGATCCTTGGGCGAAAAGTGCCACATCTCCACTGGTCGGACCAATCACTTCAACGTTGCCCGCCGTTAAGTTGCCTGAGGAACTGGTCACCGAAATATTTTGCCCCGCCGTAACGCCGCTGATCGTCACATTGTCGGGAGCCACAATGGACACTTTGCCGCCCGCTTGGACCGATCGCACCATCCGCACTGGTCCGCCAAGGGATTCCACCGTCAAATCACCGGCGCTCGCATTGAGCTGCTCGTCCCCCTGGGAATCATTGCTGTGCAAAAAGCTTGGTCCCGCGGCCCCCCGAGGCCCCGCCAACGCAATCGAGCCGGAGTCCGCCTCAACAATAATTTCCTGCTGTAACCGTATCCCGACGCTGGCCTCACTGCCCGATCCCCCTCGCCCGTCCAAGCTTATTCCCCCTGGGCCGCTAGCGGTAATCTGTAGGGGTGTCCCCGCTCCGCCCACCATTTCAATTCCGGTATTAGCACCGTCAGTGCTGTTTCCCCCTTGGCCGGTAATGGCGATCGCCCCTCCTGGAGCCTGCAACGGTTCCTCGCCCACCACAAAAACGCCTAAATTGCCCTCACCAGCGCTAGTGCCTCCCTGCCCCGCAATATTAATATCGCCCCCTGGGCTGGAGGTTAGGGACGATCGCACCAGAGCCACCCCGGTGTGGTTATCCAGATTCATGGACGTAAGAGGCTGAACCCCAGTGGCCGATCCACCGTCCCCATTGATGGTGATATTAATATCACCCATCCTAATTTCTAGGGAACTGTCTAAGATCACCACGCCACGATTCCCGAAGCCCTGATCCGTGACTCCTCCAAATCCAGTGATGGAAATAGGACCTGTTTGGGTGCTGAGATCGCTGATTTCTAATTCAACGCCGTCGTTAAACCTCTCGCCCATCCCGCCTGTGCCCTGGAGGTGAATTTCACCCGCTTCAGTTTGCAGCTGGCTATTGGTAATGGTGACACCATCATTGAACGCCGAGCCTGTACCGCCCGTGCCAGAGACCTCTAAGGTGCCAAGCCCTAAAGCTGTCAAGTTACTGTTGCTGACGATAACGCCCTCCACTTGGAATAAGCTGGGAAAATTTCCCCCTTGACCATTGAGAAAGATGGAGCCGTCAGTCCCCGCGTTCAGGGTGCTGTCCATAATGGTGACCCCGGCACTAGATAGGCTGGAGCCGGTACCTGTGGCGGAAATATCGCCGCCGTTTGTGGATAGGGTCACTGCGTTATCAACCACCACAGCGCCGCTGTCCACCGTATCAGCGTTGCCCTGTAGGGTAAGGTTTCCGCCGTTTAGGGTGATATTGGAGCGCACCGTTATATTTTCATTGGCTTCTAGGGACAAATTAGAGGCGCTGTTGCTGGCGATCGCCCCATTGACCGTAATATCTCGCGTAGCCTGAATCGTCACATCTCCGGTGTTCAGAGCCGCTTCTATGGCAGTGGGCGTAATCGATAAATCGTTGGTTCCCCCGTCCGCCTCCGCCAGGATCTGATCCGCAAGGTCACTATTGCCATCTAAAAAACCGCTGATATTGGGATCCTCAATAACCACGTCCCTGGGATCCAATAGCAGCTGTCCCGCTTCCCCGCGCGATGCCCCCAGATCCACAGCCCCCGTAAACCCAAGCTGTTCTCGCCCCGACACTTCCACAAATCCACCGTTGCCGCCCAAGGGACCACCCCGCGCCGCGATCGCCCCGCTAACCCCGGTGGCACCGTCCGCCCACACAATGGCGGTACCTCCGACGCCACGCTCCCAGGCGCTAAC
>CALCTI010000302.1 GCA_937894105.1 uncultured cyanobacterium | reverse complement strand
GAAATTCCAGCGCCAACTCCGCCTGAATTTCCCAGCCTAAATGGATCAGCCGATTAACCCGCGCCGGAGCGGTAGCGCTATCGGGATATAGCTCCACCAGTACGTCGTGGGGGCGCAAGAAAACTTCCGGCTCATTGCGATGATCCCCATTTCCTTGCCCATCAAAAATGCGCGAGGTGCCCGGCAATACATTAACGGGACCAATAAACTGCATCACAAACGGCGTGGCTGGGTGGTCGTAAATATCCCCCGGTCGCCCCACCTGCTCCACTTTTCCCTGGTTCATAATGGCAATCTCGTCCGCTACTTCCATCGCTTCCTCGCGATCGTGGGTGACAAACACCGTGGTTACGTGCACCTCATCGTGAAGCCGCCGTAGCCACGCCCGCAAATCCTTCCGTACCCGCGCATCCAACGCTCCGAAGGGCTCATCCAGGAGTAAAACCTTAGGTTCCACAGCCAATGCTCGAGCTAGGGCTACTCGCTGCCGCTGTCCGCCAGAAAGCTGAGATGGGTAGCGGTTACCCAATCCCGAGAGCTGGATTAGGTCCAGTAATTCTTCGACGCGATCGCGAATCTTCCCCTTATTTTCCTTACGAATATCCAGCCCAAAGGCAATATTCTGACGCACAGTCATATGTTTAAACAGGGCATAGTGCTGAAACACAAACCCAATGCGCCGTTCTTGCACCGTTTGATGGGTGGCGTCCTTCCCCGTTAGCAAAATTCGCCCCTGGTCCGGCGTTTCCAGCCCGGCCACCAGCCGCAGCAAAGTGGATTTGCCCGACCCAGATGACCCCAGCAGAGCCACCAGCGAACCTGACTCAATAGTCAGGCTAACGTCATCAACCGCCTGGAAATCCCCAAACTGCTTTGATACATTTTCAACGACGATACCCACGGAGCCTCCGCCTGCGTCCACCTGTGCCAATAGCCCAGTATCTTAAACCAATAAGCTGAAACTATTCAGTTGAACTAACGATACTTAGCAGACTTAGACGCCTGATGTGAATTAGCTCTGTCCAGAGACAAAAAAGCTAAAACGCCTAATGTGAATTAACTTATGGAGAAGGTCAGCACATCAATGCCACAGCGACAGCGAATAAACAGACGCAG
>CALCTI010000301.1 GCA_937894105.1 uncultured cyanobacterium | reverse complement strand
GCCATGTGCGGGAGTATTTTGCGCTGCCGGTAACGCGCCAGGATGTACAGTCCACCTGGTCCGGTTTGCGCCCACTGGTGTTTGATTCTAAGGCAAGCGATACGGCGAAACTATCGCGGGATCATGTGGTCAATGTTAGCGAGTCGGGGTTGCTGACCATTGCGGGCGGCAAGTGGACCACCTATCGCAAAATGTCCTTGGATGCGGTGAACCAGGCGATCGCCCTGGGCAACCTGAAACCCACCCACGCCGGGGCCCAAACGGAGACCATTAAGCTGGTGGGCGGTAAAAATTACGAGCCCGACGGGGCGGCAAAGTGGGTTCACAATTACGGAATTTCGGAAACGACGGCGGACCATTTGCAGCGGGCTTACGGCGATCGCACCCCCGACGTTATGGCGATCGCCCAAGACGGCTACGAATCTCCCCTTGCCGCTGAGCATCCTTACCTGGAAGCGGAGGTAATTTACGGCGCTCGCCACGAGGGAGCCTGCACGGCGGTGGATATTTTGGCGCGGCGCACCCGGCTGGGATTTTTGGACTCGGCGGCGGCAACGAGAGCAATTCCTCGGGTGGTGGAACTGCTGGGGAACGAGCTGGAGTGGACGGCAAGCCAGCGAGAGCAGCACCACAAAGATGCGGTCAATTATTTCGCCAACAACGTTTAAAATTTCTGTGTTGGCCCAGGCTGGCGTTGACTGAAATTTTGCCTTGAGTTTGGCCCTGCCCTAACTGATACTCACCATGAGCATCCCCGCGCAACTCCATGAGTGACACCTGTTTTTACGCCGTATTGCAGATCACCGGTGACGCCACCGCCGCCGAAATTAAAAGCGCTTATCGCAACCTGGTGAAGCGCCACCACCCGTACATCAACGGTCCCAACAGCAAACACGATCAAAATGCCCGTATCAACGCCGCCTACGAGGTGCTGGGGGATGCGCAACGTCGCCGTCAGTATGCTGCCTATCTCCGCCACCCGTTTTCACAGTAATATCCAAACACGCCCGCCCAGGCTCAGCAGGATCGCGATCGCCGCACCCAAACCGCGACTCGACAATATCAACAGCGAAAACCCGGCCAATCCACGGACGCCGACCTGGACCAGTGGATCAAGCTGGTTTACAGACCCATTAATCGCCTAATCGATACGCTCACCGATTCACTGGAAGGGGAATTGATTGACCTCTCGGCGGACCCGTTTGACGATGAGCTGATGGATAAATTTTGCGCGTATTTGGATAAGTGTGGCGATCGCCTCAGCCAAGCCCGCCATTCCCTCGCCTCCATGCCCAACCCCAGCATCGTAGCGGGAGTCGCCGCCCATCTGTATTACTGCCTCGAGCGTATCGGCGACGGACTCGATGAACTGGCTTATTTCCCCATGAACTACGACGAAACACGGCTGCACGCCGGTCAAGAGATGTTCCGCACCGCTGGCGGCTTACACTACGAAGCCCAAAACGCCCTTTCTTCTTTAGGGCTTTAAGGATGGTCGGAGGTTGATCTATAGATTATTTGGCATTGCAGGTTTAGGAGAGGAAACAGCATTACACCGATAGGGTGTGTTGCCCTAGCAACTCACCGCCACTGAGGTTGATCTTCTAAGGTGCGCTGTGAAAAGCAACACACCCTACCTCCTCAAATTCAGCAACGCCGTTGAAATGACAGCCAGTACGATATCCTTCGATCCCGAAGGCAAGTTGGATATTTATTGCCGTTGCTAGGTGCAGGGATATATTGTTTGGCGAATTATGGATAATGAGCTGAATTGGTTTTGATTATGTGATGGGAAATATATAAATATTTAGGAAAAATACTCGTGGCTAGCCCAACGTCTTCAAGGCTTTTTCCAGCACTTCCAATACAGCATCACAATGGGCTCTGCTGTGGTCGGCACGAACGGTAAACCTTAGGCGACTGGTGGGCACGGTGGGGGGACGAATGGCTCCAGCAAAAATTCCGCCCGCTCGTAGCTGCTCTCCCAAGGTCAACACTGTGGCTGTATCGGGCACCTGCAAACAGATAATTGGCGTGTCGCTGGGGAGCAACCGAAAGCCGCGATCGCCCCAAGGGCCCACCACCCGCCATAGCCCCTCTCGTAAATAGTTAGCAATACTCGATAGGCGATCGCGCCGCTCTGGTTCTGCTTTGACGCGATCAATTGCTGCCAGCGCCGCCGCCGTATCGGCCGGGGACAACGCCGTCGAATAAATCCAACTGGCAGACCGATTGCGCAAAAAATCCACCAGCGCCGCCGATCCCGCCACATATCCCCCCAAACTGGCAAGGGCTTTACTGAGGGTGCCCACTTGAATCAACGGCTGTCCGGTAAATCCTAGAAACTCCACTACCCCCGCTCCTGTCGCCCCCAAAACTCCGGTGGCGTGGGCTTCGTCGATCACCACCATGGCTTCAAATTCTTCCGCGATCGCCAAAATTTCACCTAAGGGACACAAATCTCCGTCCATGCTAAATACGCTGTCAGTAACAATGGCACACCGTCGAAAGTGCGATCGCTGGGCAGTCAAAATATCTCGCAGCGCAACCATATTTCCATGGTCATAGGGTTGGAAACTTGCCCCACTTATCTTGCAGCCGCTAATTAAGCTGGAGTGATTATAGGCATCACCCACTAACAAATCCTTCGGTCCAACAATGGCACTTAAAACGCCAATATTGGCCCCATAACCTGAGCTATAAACAATCGCACCCTCCGTATTTTTTAAAGCTGCGATTTCCCGTTCTAAAGCCCGATGAATGTCTCGATGTCCAGTAATTAATCGCGAGCCCGTGCTCCCCGTGCCCCATTGTTCCACCGCCGCCAGGGTCATTTCAATTAGCTCGCGATCGCCCGCTAATCCTAAATAATCATTACTGGCAAAATTCAGCACCGCTTCCCCATCCAACAGCATTACCGGTCCCGGTAAACCCTCTAAGGCTTGGGGCGATCGATACCAGTTGGCTTTATGAATTGTGGTTAGTGATCGCTCAATCCAACTGTAGGGATCCACCAGCTTACTGGCTTGATTCACTAATATACATCCCGCCAATCTTATGGAACAGTCTTAACTTTATGCGTTTATATTGTTAGAATCACCCTCAGGCTTCCGCCCCAATAACCAGTAAGTTCTCATGGTCCCTTTACCTTTAATTTGAAACTCTCCTCGAAATTCCAATTCAAATCGATCTCGCAGTAGCAAATAGGTCTCGTGGGTCACCTGAATGCGCCCCGGTGTTCCCTGGGATTCCATGCGACTCGCCACATTAACTGTATCTCCCCAAAGATCGTAGAAAAACTTATGCAGTCCTACAACCCCGGCAGAAACCGGTCCCGAATGGATGCCAATTCTTAATCGAAATGGTTCATCTCCAGCGGGCGATCGCCGAGAAAACTGTTTAATGGCCACCTGCATTTCCAATGCCATTTCTGCCATTCTTTCCGCATGATCTGCAACGGGAATGGGTACTCCGGAAACTGCCATATAGGCATCACCAATAGTCTTGATTTTTTCAATTTGAATCTTTTCCGCAAGTAAATCAAACTCCGAAAAGATCTTATTTAAAACCGTTACTAATTCAGATACTTGTATTTGAGATGCCCACTCGGTGAAGCCAACAATGTCAGCAAATAAGACCGTTGATTCACTAAAATCATCTGCCACTAAACCAGGGCTTTTCTTAAGACGCTGGGCAATCATTTGAGGCAAAATATTGAGCAGTAATCGCTCAGACTGCTGCCTTTGTTTGCGCAGATTCATTTCAGCCTGCCGCTTTTCCGTTACATCTTTAACGCTACCTTCTAGATACAAAATATCGCCGCTATCATCCGTCACTTGACGAATACTTTCTGACACCCAAATCCGTTGACCGTCCTTCTGTTGAACCAAGGACTCAAAGTCAGTCAACTCAGAAAACTGATCAAGATAAGCTAGTATTTCCTGGCGTCGTTTCGATTGCACATAAATTTGGGAATCGATATGATCAATTTCTCCAATCATTTCCTCTGGAGAGGCATATCCGTAAAGTTGAGCCAGCGCCGGATTCACACTGATAAATCTTCCCTCTAAAGAAGCTTGGAATAATCCTTCAACAGCATTTTCAAAAATAGCTCGATACTTCTCTTCCGCCAAACGAAGTTGTTCTTCCGCCTGTCTTTGTTTAGTTACGTCATTAATAACTCCAACAATGCCAATACTGTTACCCTTTTCATCCAGGAGAGGTTGCCGAGTCACATCAAGCCAACGCTGAACTCCATTTTGATCTATTTTGGCTTTCTCCATCGATTCTTCAATGGCGTGCCCAGTTTCTAATACTTCGCGATCTTTTGATTGAAACTGTTGAGCAAGGGCTAGATTATCCACCATGTCAAAGTCGGTTTTTCCAATGATTTCACTTTCATCTTGAATTCCGACAGCATTTGCCCAACGTTGATTGCAACCCACAAATTTTAAGTTGTTATCCTTCCAAAAAACCTGTTGAGGTAAGTTGTCTAAGATGACTCGTAAATAACAATTCTCCACAGTTAGCTTTTGCAACTGTTCGTTTTGTTGGCTACTTCCTGGGTGATGGTCATAGGCACTTTCCCGTTCGTCGCTTTGGTTGTCTAAAATGGAGTTACTTGCCAAAATTGCACTGTTGCTTGCAGGAGGAAAGGTGTTGCCAAGCCTTAGAAAAGTACTGACTTTAGCGTTTAACTCAGCGGCAATAATAGGTGCGCTCAAATAGTCGATCGCCCCAGCGTTAAATACCGCTTCCTTGAGGGACAAATCAGCAGATAAGTTGTCACTATTGCTGCTATTTAATTGATCCCCATCCACCACCACTACAGGGGCAGCAAAATCAGTGTAGTTATTTTTAATTCGATCTAAAAAGTCGATGCAACTCATATCGCCCAAATCTGTTGCCACAAAAAGCAAGTCAACAGATTGTTGAGAGCTTTTTTGCGAGCCTTGAGGTTTGGAGGAAGATGATAATTGACTTTGGCTATCTACAAATTTCTGAAGTTTAGAAAGGGCGGACTGTCCTGTGTGAAAAATAGTTGTAGACTGAATCGTCGATGGCAGGTTCTGAATGAGCTTTCCATTCAATGCTGATCGATTAGAAATAATCCAAATGTGTCCGTTTTGACCCTCTGAGCCTGAATCAGCCCGAACTCCCGCCGTGGGTTCAGATGAACCTGCAGTAAAAGAATCTTCTATGGGGAAGCCAGTCATGGATTCGGCAATATTTGAAAAGGGCAGAGAAACGTCTCAGCGCATCCTTTTTGGCGTGTCCTTAAGAAACAGACAAGCGGTTAATAGGTCATATGGGCGTCTGAGGGGGGCAAATGCATGGGGTTTTATCGAGTTTAGACCATTAAATGGCGGCTAATGGTTCAACTTGGGTTTCAAAGCCTGCCTGTTTTAATGCTGCAGCCACGGCATTGGGGTCTTCTACCCGAAACTGTGCTCCAAATCGTACCAGTTGACGCTGACCTTTGCCGTCGGAAACAATGGCAACCACGGGCATTTTCGGCGTTTCTCCTTGGTGGCTTAGGAGGGTATTTCTCAGGCGATCGCGATGTTGAATTTCCCCTGCCACGTCTGGCGACAGTTCCACCATTAAAATTTCCACCGACTCAACGGTTTCTGCGTCTTCAATGATGTACTGAATGGATTCATCGCGCCAGTCCACTTTGCCCCAAATAATAAGGCGAGCATCGGGCTGGATTAAATCGCCAATGCGGGCAAAGGAGCGCGGAAAGACCACCCCTTCCACCTGCCCCGTCAGGTCTTCCACCTGCACAATCGCCATGCGATCGCCTTTCTTGGTAATCACCGGCTTAACGGTGGTGATCATCACGATGGTGCTAACGGTGCCCTTGTTGCCACCACAGTAATCTCCCAGATCTTTTACCTCCACGGGAGCCAACATTTGAGCCCGCCGCTGCACCGTTTTCAAGGGATGGTCTGACACATAGAAGCCGAGTAGTTCTTTTTCCAGCCGCAGCCGCTCTTGCTCTGGATAATCGTCCACCGGCGGCGCTTTTGGAGCCATATCTAGCCCGCCACCCTCCTCAGCGGCGTCTGCCATCAAATCAAATATATTTCCTTGACCACTGACGCGATCGCGCGCCCGTCCTTGGGCCCAGTCAATGACCAACGGCAAATCTTCCATCGTCTGTCGGCGATTAGAGCTTAGGGTATCTAGGGCTCCGCTGTGGGTTAGGGCTTCCAAGGCTCGCTTGTTGATGGATTTCAGGTCCACGCGATCGCATAAATCCGCCAAAGATTCAAAAGCCCCTCCTGCCTCGCGCGCCACTAAAATACTCTCAATCGCCCCTTCACCTAAGTTTTGAACCGCTGACAATCCAAATAAAATTCGATGGTCTTTTTCTTCACTTTTACGGTCACTAATTAACGGCGTAAAATCTAAACCCGAACGATTTACATCCGGCGGCTCCACTTCGATTCCCATTTTTAAACAAGTGGAAATATACGCCTGAACCTTATCTTGATTACCACTATTCGATGTCAACAAAGCGGCCATATATTCAACGGGATAGTTTGCTTTTAACCACGCCGTTTGATAAGTCACATAGCCGTAAGCGGTGGAGTGAGACTTATTAAAACAATACTCAGCAAACTTTACCATTTGGTCAAAAAGACCATCCGCTAGTTTCGTTTTAATGCCATTCTTTGCCGATCCATCCACAAAAACGACGCGCTGTTTCTTCATCGCCTCCAGCTTTTTCTTACCCATCGCCCGCCGCAATAAATCCGCCTCACCCAAGGTATATCCCGCCATATCCTGAGCTACCTTCATAATTTGCTCTTGATAGACCAAAACCCCATAGGTTTCATTTAGAATCGGCTCCAATACGGCATGGTCATAAGCAATTTGTTCCCGTCCGTGTTTACGATTAATAAACATGGGAATAAGCCCTGCGTCGAGGGGACCGGGTCGATACAGCGCCAACACCGAAGAAATATCTTCCAAAGATGACGGTTTAAGATCGCGAACCACTTGTCGCATCCCCGATGATTCCAACTGGAAAATACCAGCCAGTTCACCCTGAGCTAGTAATCGATAGGTGGCGGGATCCTCTAGGGAAATGCCGTCAGGATCAATTTCTACGCCGCTAGTTTCTGCAATTAAATCAACGGTTTTTTGAATCGTAGTGAGGTTTTTAAGCCCCAAGAAATCCATCTTTAACAGACCCATTGCCTCCACGTCTTCCATGTAGTACTGGGTAATCACCGCGCCATCATTATTGCGCTGTAAAGGAACCACTTCCGACAAAGGCTGCGCTGAAATTACAACCCCAGCAGCATGAACCCCAAAAGTTTTGTTAGTACCTTCGATGCGCATGGCCATATCTAACCAACGGCGGTAGGTCATGCCCGTGGGTGCTTCGGGAATTTGAGCGTCTTTATCATATTTTTCCTTAAATTCCGGCGCGGGAGTATCCTCAGAAATCATCACTTTCAACTTGGCCGGCTTTCCTCGGGCAACGGGAATTAACTTCGCCATGCGGTCCGATTCACCGTAGGGAATTTCTAACACCCGAGCCACATCTTTTAACACCGCCTTTGATGTCATGCGGTTAAAGGTAATAATCTGCGCAACTCGATCTTCACCGTATTTTTGGGTCACATAATCAATCACTTGATCCCGTTTTTCAATGCAGAAATCCGTGTCCACATCAGGCATAGATTTCCGCTCAGGATTTAGGAATCGTTCAAAAAGTAAGCCATGGTGGACGGGATCAATATTGGTAATTCGCAGAGAATAAGCAACCAGAGATCCAGCAGCACTACCTCGCCCAGGTCCCACAGGAATATTGGCATCGCGAGCAAATTTAATATAGTCCCAAACCACCAAGAAATACGCAGAAAAGCCCATTCTTTGGAGCATTTCCAGCTCATAAACCAGCCGATCTGCGTATTCTTTTTTATTATTTAGAATGTCCTCTTTGGATGCCACGCCTAGGCGCTCGATCAGACCTTCCCAAGCCACGTGCTCCACGTAAGTATCAGCATTATGTCCTGTGGGAACTGGGAAATCTGGGATGCGAGGCTCCCCTAAAATATCGTAAGCCTCAACTTTTTCTGCAACCTTTACGGTGTTGGCGATCGCCCCTTCAATAATGTGCTCTTCCAGATGATCTCGAAACAGCAATTTCATTTCATCAGCACTTTTCAAATACTCGGTGCCGCTATAGCGCAACCGTTTATCTTCAGTGACATTTTTCTTCGTTTGAATGCAAACTAATGCATCGTGAGCTTCCACATCAAAGCAGGAAATAAAATGGGAATCGTTAGTGGCAATTAGTTCAATATTTAGCTTTTTAGCTAGGCGAACTAGCTGCACATTGACGACGCGATCTTCTTGAGAACCATGATCCTGAAGTTCCAGATAGTAGTCGTCGCCAAATACGTCTTTGTACCAACTGGCAACCCGTTCAGCTACATCCAGGCGCTGGGCCATAATTGCCTGGGGAATTTCTCCGCCAAGGCAGGCACTGGTTAAAATCAGACCTTCGGAATTCTCTGACAGCAGTTTTTTGTCAACACAAGGGCGAGAAAAAATTCCACTTCCTCGTAATCCGTCTAAATGGGAAACGGTTGTTAGTTTAACCAGGTTTTGATAGCCGATTTTATTCTTAGCTAAAACCACCTGATGGTATTTTCTTAGCCGCTTTCTCGGATTCTCTTTTGTATCATCAAGAACACCATTGACGATATACATTTCGTTGCCAATGATGGGCTTAACGTTGGTCCCTTTGGTGGTTTTTAGTAGCTCGATCGCCCCGTACATTACCCCGTGGTCCGTTAGGGCGATCGCCGGCATTTCTAATTCTTCTGCCCGCTTCACCAAGTTCGGTAGCTGACTCGCTCCATCAAGCAAACTGTAATCGCTGTGAACATGGAGACCAACAAAGGACATAGAAATTTCCCTGGATTGTGCTGAAATATGGGGCAAATCGATGGCTGTGACCATATGCCTAATATGCCTGGTCCCAATGGTAACAAGGGTTTTCGATAACGGGAAACTCCTTATTTAAGAGGTAGGCTTGGAACGGGGATGGGGCGGGGGTGGGAAAAAATCGACGTAAAAATTCGTTGTACTCTTTTGTTTTATTTGTTGTGAAAGTTAATCTGAGTTCAGTGTGTTTTGTGGATCGAGCCCTTCCTTTGTTGTCAATTGTAGTCAATTGTAATTAATGTGACTGAAGTGAAATTAGATGAAAAATCAAGAAAACCAGTGGCGATCGCCCGCCCACGCGCTGCATTATTTGAGCCGTGCCGATAAGATTCCCCACCGTACTGAAGGAGAAGCATTGGTATTAGAATTGCTTCCAAAAGATGTGGAGCGAATCTTAGATTTAGGAACTGGAAATGGGCGGCTGTTGGCGCTTTTAAAAATTGAAAGATCTAATGCTAAAGGAGTGGGTATCGACTTTTCAGAAACGATGTTGGCTGAAGCAAAAAAGCGTTTCGAGAGTGATCATTCGGTTAGTTTAATTCAGGCAAATATGGATGAGCGTTTACCTGATATGGGTGATTTTGATGGGATTGTATCGAGTTTTGCAATTCATCACTGTGAAGACGACCGGAAGCGATCGCTCTATCAAGAAGTTTTCCAACGCCTAAAACCAGGTGGGATTTTCTGCAATTTAGAGCACGTTGCATCGCCAACGGAGAGGCTTCATCAGGAGTTTTTATTGGCGATTGGCTATCCGCCGGATTTCAAAGATCCGTCTAATAAATTGCTAGATGTAGAGACCCAGCTTCGATGGTTTCAAGAAATCGGCTTTCAAGAGGTTGATTGTTATTGGAAGTGGCGCGAAATGGCTTTGTTGGCAGGCTATAAACCTAACGATTAATTGTTTATCGTCAATTTAACTCCCCATGAAAACTGGCAGTAGTGTGGCAGGGTGGTAACCCCGGCCTCTTCTGCTGCCCGCGGATAATACCAATTCTTCAATCTGGAGAGATACCAGACGCCCCTGACGAGGACACTGATGCCTAAAGGACACACACTCCATATCGTTGAGCGTGCTGAAGACCTCAAGGCTCGTCTCGACCAATAAAGCCAAGCTATTCAACGAAGCAAGTTACAGGTCCTGTGGTGACTCATAACAGAACAAAACAGGTCGCCAGCTAGAGCGGCTATCACCTCAGCACTGTATCTCGTTGGCTCAAGCAGTATCGCCTATCGCCAGGAAGGATTCGATGCCTTACTGGCAGTAAAGCCCCGCTCCGGTCGCCCTCGAGCAATCACTGGAGAAGTGCTGGAAAATCTCAAGTTAGAAGCTGTTCTTGATGCTTGCCCCAGACTAGAGATCATGATAGCTAGCACCGATCGCCCGAATAATCGCCCGAAGGACAACGAGGAGCGCAAAACCTACTACAGGGGCAAAAATAAAGCTCATACGGTTAAAAACAATGGGGTCAGCGAACGGGGCGGCAAGGTGTTATTTATGAGTGACACCGATGAAGGTAAACAGCACGATAAGAAAATTGCTGATGAGGAAGATTATCAATTTCCTGATGGGAGTACCCTTTGGCAAGACACAGGCTTTCAATGATTTGCCCCCGGTGGTGTAAATCTCAAGTAACCAAAGAAGAAACCCTGCAAGGGTGAACTGACGGACTCAGAAAAGGAGCAGAATCGACAAATCTCAAAGATTCGAGTGGAAGTGGAACATCAAATCGGGGGTATTAAGCGATGTCAGATCGTGGTTCAGAAATTTCGTAATTGGGTCGATCACTACTTGGATGATGTGATGGAAATCGCTTGTGGGTTGCACAACTTCTGGCTGACTTGCCGCTAAAGCAAGTTTAATCAGAAACCGAGAGTTGCTTAATCCAAAACCTCGGGGGGAAGGAACACCTCCCGATATTCTTCACACTATTTCCGATGAAGTTTATTGTTGCCACTCGTCTCGATGATTGAGAGCTAATGGTGATTGCAACGAATCGTCGCCCTGATGGTGCATTGGCGGATTATCGACGACGCTGAGGCATTGAAACCCTGTTTCGAGCTCTGAAAACCTGAGGATTCAATCTGGAGTCTACTCATTTCCAGCACCCAGACCGTTTGAGCAAGCTATTGGCTCTGCTGGCGTTGGGATTTTGCTGGGCAATGATCACGGGACTGGCAGCATCAGTAATCCCCTATTCCTCTCAAATCTCATGGACGTAGAGCTAAGGATCTATTGACGTCTGATGTGAATTAGAAGGGCAACATTTCAAGGCAACAAAAAAACGCTGAA
>CALCTI010000300.1 GCA_937894105.1 uncultured cyanobacterium | reverse complement strand
GATGGGGACGGCGTTGTGGCGTCGGCTCGTAAAATCATCGGCGCAACCAATCCGTTGGAGTCGGCTCCTGGTACGATTCGCGGCGACTTTGGTGTCAGCATTGGTCGTAACTTAATCCACGGTTCTGATGCGGTGGAAACGGCTCAGAAGGAAATTGCCCTGTGGTTTAAGGAGGAGGAGCTAAGCGCCTGGACTCCGGAGTTGAGCGGCTGGCTTTACGAAGACTAAAAGTTGCCTGCGGAATTTGATTTGACGCCTTTTGGGTACTTTTTTTGTGCTTCTTTTGGTGCCTTTAATGCCCTCAATGCTAGATCTTTGCTAGCGTTAGGGGGTGTTTTGCGTTTAGTGCGTATCGGGTTTTATGGACAGGAGTCACCCCACCCCATCTCAGTCAGATCTGCAACGGGGTTGGAAGAAAAAATTGGTAAATGTGGCGCGAGGCTTAGGCTGGGGCTCAGCGGTTAACGGGCTGCTATTGTTAGGGGCTGCCCTTGGAGTTGTGTATATCCAGAATCGGGCGATCGCCACCGCCACCAAAGTGGATCCCAATGCTGAGGCAATTCAAACCCAAACCCAAGGTCGTTTGGATGTGTTGAAAGTGATTCCCTCCGGCGGCTTTGATAATTTAATTGCCAACTGGGCGTACTTGGATTATTTGCAATATTTTGGTGATGAGGATACCCGAAACGCCACGGGGTATAGCCTCAATGACGATTATTTTGAGGTGATGGTGGAGCGGGATCCGCGATTTTTAACCATTTATCCATTCCTATCCGCTGGCATCTCTTACTACTTGGGAAAGCCGGAGCGGGCGATCGCCCTAATGGAAAAAGCAGCAGGCAGTTTATCGCCCCAGGAGCAGCCCGAAAGTTTTTGGGTGTGGCGATTTATGGCGTTGGATCAGCTTTTACTCGTGGGAGATGTGCCGGGGGCAATTCGAAATTTTGAACAGGCGGCAAAATGGGCAGAGCAAACGCCGGAACAAGAAAATTATGGTCCTTTTTTCCGCGAAACTGCCAGCTTTTTACGCAACAATCCTGATAGCACCGAGATACAAATTTTTGGTTGGCAAACGGTAAATGTGGAAGACGTTGATGAGACTATTCGCCATCGGGCGGTGAAGGAATTGGAAAAGTTAGGATTGCGCAGGGTAATTGATGAACAGGGGCGCATTTCATTTACTCGCGAGTCTGGCTGACCTTAAGGACTGTCATCAATTAGGACTGTCACTCAATCAAATGCCAAGTTCACAGTCCAAGTTTAAATATCAAGTTCAAAGACCCAGTTCAAAAATATCGAGTTTAATTGCTAAAGCCCAACTTCAAACCTAATTTTTATGCGGGTTTCAGCCTCTAGCACTTTTTATTTAAAAGAGGATATGTTGCCCATTGGCCAAGGTTTCTAGTATTAAGGTTTTTGGAGCTAAATTAATGACATATCTTGACCCGGCAAACCCTGTGGCGCTTTATATTTCGGCACTATAGCAACGGCAATGGTCTAGCAAACCGTCTGAAATAATAGTGGTAAAAAATCGACATATCCCAAAAGTGGCATCATAGAATCGTTCCCCCCAATTATCCCTATGACTAATTCTGGTGCAACGTTTAGCTCAACGTTTTTAAACTCTGGGCGATCGCCATCCTTTAGATCTCGCCTTTCGCGTTTAAAGGGCGCGGCACTTGCCGTGGTGGGAACGGTTTTTGGAGCATCGTTGGGCATTACCTCGGCGATCGCGGCGGACCCCCAGGATCTGCAAACCCTGCTGCAAACCAACGCCTGTGTGGAGTGTGACTTACGGGGGGCAGGTCTGGTTTACGGCAGTTTGCAAGGGGCAGATTTGCGCGGGGCAGATTTACGGAGAGCCAACCTGAGCCGTGCAAATCTGCGCTACGCCGATTTGCGTGGGGCAAATTTAGAGGGAGCCACATTATTTGGTGCAGACTTAAGCGCCACTCAGCTTCAGTCAGCGCGGATGGGAGGCAGCGACTTGCGCGAGGCGATGCTGTACGGGGCGGATATGACCGGCACCGATGTGCGTCAAGCCATGTTGACCGGGGCGATGGGGGTGCCCGCGTCAATTATTGGAGCTCGCGATCTCTACAACTGGGGCGTTCAGGAAGCAAGCCGGCAAAATTATCCGGGGGCGGTGCGCTATTATTCCCAAGCGATCGCCATCGACGGCACCTTTGCAGAGGCGTATCTTAACCGCGCTGTTGCCCGTGCCCACCTAGCAGACTACGAAGGAGCCCTAGCCGACAGTGCCCAGGCGAAAGCCCTATTTGAGCAAAAAAATGACACCAATGGTGCCCAGTCTGCCGACACCTTTGCCAAGGAATTGAATAAGTACATTAAGGCAGCTCGGCGGCGCGAGCGGGGCGGAAACGGTCTCGGTATTTCTCTTATTGAATTTGTGCGCGGCGCTGGCTCATTCCTAATTCCGTTGTTGCTGTAATCAAAGCGGGGCCCAACACCGAGCGGGGATGGCTTTAGGGCTTATCAGTTTTTAGGGCTTATCAGTATTAAGTAACGAGTGCGGCGCTTTAAGCAGGGCTTCAATGGGGCGGGACTACTGAGGTAGAAACAAGCAAAAAAAATATGAACGTGGAGCAATTGGTCAGTTTACGACGATACGTAGGGGTGAAAATAGCTGGGCTGATGGCCGGGGCGATCGCCTCCATGGTGGGAATTTCAACGGTGGCGATCGCCCCAATCCTACCGGTGGCCGCTCAGCAGGCCCCTGTACAAAGGGCCCCTTCCATTGACGACCTATTAGAGCAGGGTGAGGACCTTGTGGGGCGTCGGGATTGGGAAGGCGCACTGGTGGTGTACCAGCAGGCAGCCCAGCTTGAGTCAGATAATGCCCGCATTTTTGCCATTATCGGCTACGTACAAGTACAACAGGGCAACTTTCCCGCAGCGGCGGCAGCATACCAGCAAGCCACTGCCCTAGATAATAAAAACGCTGAATTTTTCTATGCCCTGGGCAACAGCCTCGCCAATGCTGGCAATTTAGACGGTGCCCTAGAACCTCTCCGAGGGGCGATCGCCCTTAATGGGAAACACCTAAACGCCCACCTAGCCCTTGCAGCCGTTTTATACCGCCAAGAAAAGTACCAAGAAGCCGCCGCAACCTATCGTCAAATCCTGGAGTTATCCCCCATATACGCTACTGCCTATGAATTTTTAGGCACCTCCCTGATTTATTTAAACCAAGTAGACGAGGGTGTAGCCTCACTGGAGCGAGCCGTAGAATTAAATCCGCGCAGTGCCAGTGCCCTAACCAACCTAGGACTGCTTCAACTTAGCCAAGGTCGCCAGGGAGACGCCCTTAACACCTTTAACCGCGCCGCCCGCCTGGACCCTCGCAGCGTTGAGCTTCAGCTTCAAATCGCCCAAATCCTTGACCAGAACGGCGAAAATACTAGCGCGTTGGCCGCCTATCGCCGCGTTGTTAGCCTTGACCCATCCCAAGTGGCATCCCACCGTCGCATTGGTGAACTTTACGAAGAAACAGGGGAACTGGTGCTAGCCACCATTAGCTATCGCCAGTGGATCAGCGCTACCCCAGAAGATCCCGATGCCCACCTGGCATTGGGAAAAGTCCTAGCCCGGCAAAAGCGCTACCAAGAAGCCCGTCGCAGTTTGCAACAGGCTGAAACATTAGGATCTACGGCGGCGACTGAGGCAATTGAGGCTCTCCCCTAACGGTTTTTCCTGCAAAGTCTTGATGCGGGGTTTATCCTATATCAACCTTTGTTCAACAACCTACTGTGGCGGCACAGGCCATAGCTTGACCTTAGAGACTGTCATCAACGTTATCAACTAGAGCGTGTCATCAATTAAACTTCAGAAGCCTTGCGCAGTGAGGAGTACACGCCCTTTCAAATAAAAAATACTAAGGGCTGAAACCCTTGCAGCTATTGAACTTGAGATTTAATTG
>CALCTI010000299.1 GCA_937894105.1 uncultured cyanobacterium | reverse complement strand
TTGTTGCGTTTATGTTTGCTTTTGGGTTTTGGTGGTTTGGGTTTGTTTGGGGTTATGTTTGTTGGTGTTGTTTGGGGTGTTTTTGGTGGGTGCAGACAGGTTGACCAACATGGAATGGCTTTCGTAGGTGTGGGTTACCAATAGGGCCATGATTTTGCCCGGTTCCATGGGCAGCAGGCTGATTTGATGCACTTTTCCTAGGGAAGCTTGGGGTACCGTTACTAGGGCGATGCAACCGCTTAGCTCCGCTAAAATTTGGGCAGCTCCTTTTAGCAAAATATCGAGATGGGCGGTGCCGTGGGCAGCACCGGAATGGATGCTGAGGCGATCGCTTAATAATCGTTCTGCGGCGATCGCTCCCTGGTCGGCAAGACTTAAATAGCGGTCCACATAAACTCGATAGCCGGAATCGGATGGAATACGCCCGGCGGACGTGTGGGGTTGATACAGGAGTCCCACTTTTTCCAGCCGCCCCATGGTGTTGCGCACCGTGGCAGGGCTGGCGTCAATATCATATTCTCGCACCAGCACCTTGGACCCGACAGGCTCAGCTGTGGCAACGTAATGGCGCACAATTGCCTGCAATATGGATGCCTGTCTTGGAGAGAGATTAAGGTCCATAGAGGTTTCTTTGGGCAAGTTTCCTAGGGATTCTTAACGATAACGTTGCTGGTATTAAAGCAGATAAAAATAGAGTTTAATGTCCATTGAACACTGGCAGACCATAACCCCTTTTTAAGGACTGTGCCACAATAAAAAAGCCCAAGATTAGTGGGATTCGAGTCTCTGTCCTCGACTATCTGCACTATATATCGATGCAGTATTCAGGTACAGGCGGGTAGAAGGCGAATAGACAACGGCCGATTTTATTGTGTGCCCTCGCAGCTTTTTCTAGTTTAGGTTTTTCAGGTAAGTTTGACCTTAAGTCTGCTATGAGTAATGCCTTTCCTCACGATTTAATTGACGCGCTAAAAAGTTCTGATGAGGGAACTCGCGATCGCGCCACTCAGGAACTTTGGCATCGTTGGTTTACCCAAAAAGGAGCCCAGGGGCTATCAAAATTGCAAGAGGCGCAGGATTTAGTAGATATAGGACACTATTTAAAAGCGGAGCAAAGTTTAACGGCGTTAATTGAGGCCCAGCCGGATTTTGCGGAGGCCTGGAATCGACGAGCGGTGCTGCAATATACTCGCCGCTATTACCGAAAGGCGCTGGCAGACTGTCAGCAGGTGGTGGCCCTGGTACCGTTCCATTTTGGTGCTCTCCACGGAATGGGATTATGTCACGCAGCTTTGGGAGAATATCGCGAGGCGATCGCCGCTTTCCGTCGAGCTTTAGACGTGCAGCCCCACGCTTTGGTTAATCAGCGCTTGATTTTAGAGTGCACTGCCCGCTTAAGTTAGAGCATCCTAAGTTAGGGCATTTCTAAGTTAAGGCATTAACTATCAGGCTAAAAATCAAGAATGCTAATCGTACTTAACCACCGCTAACCGGGGGAATTGCCACCACTTCATCTCCCGATTGGAGCACCGTTTCCGGGGGGACAAACTGGAGGTTAACGCCGAAACGGGTGAGCGATCGCCACTTTTCTAGTTCTGGTCTTTCCGCCAAGATTTGGCTAAATATTTCACCCACCGTTGTGCCGACCGCCACCGTTCGTTCTAGCTCCGGCAGATTATAAGCCTCTTGAAACGCAGCAAATAATTTCACGGTGATAGTAATAGTTGAGCCGTCTGTATTCAATTATTTACTCCTTGTACTGCTCCTTGAAAGAAATATTTAGCCACTGATGCTCTGTACAAATAGCATCTAGGGGGTAATCCCATGATTCATGGGGAAGGCGATCAACAAGTAAGTGGCCAAATGTAATGCCCACTTTTGGGATGGGGCGCCACTGGGGTTGAGCAAAGAGGCGATCATAAAATCCGCCGCCGTAGCCTAGGCGATATCCCTGGCGATCGCCCGCCACCATTGGCACTAATATTAAATCCACCTGCCCTGCTTCTAAAATCTTCCATCTAGGATCCGGCTCTTTCAATCCATAGGTACCGTTAACTAACGGCAACGCTGGATTCCATCGATGCCAGCTGAGGCGAGTGGGCTTTTTGGCAGATGGATCCTCTTTAATGCAGCGCGGCAGTCCCCAACTTTTCGATCGCGCCCAATTCCCATCGCTCCACAGTTCTGTTAAGTCAGGTTCCTGGCGATGGCTCTGGTAAACCAAGATGGTTTTCGCTGTTTGTAGCTGGAGATGACTATTGAGGTGACTTTTGAGGCGATCGCACAACAACTGACTTAAATATTGCCACTGGGTAATAGGCAATTCACAGCGCCATGACAAAAACTGCCGCCGTAAATCCCGTTTTTCCGACTGAGACTCTATCATCTCTAGCAATCCTAAATCTGCCGACCACACTTTCACTAGAGGGGCATTTGGAGTGAAAATTCGCTTTTTGAACCTAGAAACGCAAGATTAGATTTGTAATCTTGCGTTTATTTTGCCGCTACTGGAGGACGATCATGATTTGTCCACTCTTATTTCTCCCGCCGCGGAACCGTTTATAGGCAACACCCATCTAGTAATCCATTAGGAGCACCACTTTTTCGTCCATTGGAAACATCACACACTAGATATAACTCTTTAAGATTCGCATGTGACCGGATCAGAGCGTCTACTAGGTGGAAATCATCAGAGGGTGTCACCCCTCATATAAACTTCCCAAGCGCCGATTAATACATGGCGACCAAGCTGATTTTCTGCGTCTCTCTTAAAAGCTGGCATCAATTAAACTCCATAGCCTGACATAACAGGCTCATTATCTTTAGCTTGCCTTCCAATGGGTTACTACTCCCATTGGAAGGCAAGAAGACTTTGATAATAATTGCTGACAAGCTAAAAACGTTCGAATCCATCAATTATGCTCTCCCAAACTCCTCACTCCTTAAGACTTTGTCCGCTGACACAGCTTAAATGCACTATCTGAACCAGGAGTAAATAATATGGACTTACAAATTTGCGCACCACCTTCCCCTACAGAAACAAAGGCACGAACAAGAAGGTCATTTTCTCGCCGATCGCCAAGTATTGAAGGTCCTTCCACGACGGCTTCAATAGCTGAATCTTCACCCATTAATCAGTCTAGCGATGCCTCTGAGCCGCTACAAGCTCTACTAAAACGAGTCTTTTCCACTGGCTTGTTATCAGAAGAAGACGAAGTGAATTTGCGCATTTTAATGGCTCAGCCTTACTGCAAACAAACTTTTCGACTTCTAATTTCACTCCAATCAGCCGCCCAATCAGGTCATATCGTACAAATCTCTCGTCGATCGTAATAACTGCGTTTCCCTAGATTTAATGCGGCTATACGGCGTTGTTGCATTGATAGTGGGTGCACTCTGTATGGTTAAGCGACTTTGTTAA
>CALCTI010000298.1 GCA_937894105.1 uncultured cyanobacterium | reverse complement strand
GAGCAACAAAGGCGGGGCAGGACACTTGATCAAGGCAGTTACGAGCGTAGTGAGAAACTTCCCAAAGGGCACGACCGGCGCGAGAATTTTCAAATTCGTAGCAGGGCGCATAAAACTGCTGAGTCACTTTCTTGGGAATATTGATATTGATCCAGCCAAAATAGCGAGATAGCACCTCGCCGCGAAAGGGCAGGACCAATGCTGGAGCCGTTGCTGCACAGGCATCAACCAATCCTTCACTCGCGAGGGCAAAGGCTAGTGCGCCCCCCAGGGAATCGCCGGAAGCAGAGTCCCGTTTGTAGCGATCGCGCAGTTTTGCTACCTCTGTTCGCACGGCACTGAGCAGCTTTTCCATGGTGACCTTAGAAAATTCCCGACGCTGTTGTTTGGGATCTTGCCAACCGTGCCCAGGCAGCACTGGAGCATAGGTATCAAATCCAGCGCGGGCACACTGTTCAGCAATGGGACGCACGCCGTAAGGCATCGCCGTAAACCCGTGTAGACAAATGACTGCCGTGTTAGCTGCGCTGTTGGGCGGGCGATCGCTAATAAACCGAAGCGGGCGAGCATCGGGCAGCAACTGCGCCAACTGGTCTGCTGGATAATCTTCAACTGCCGAAAAATAACAGTCCTGTTTCTGCGCTAGCTGCTGCTGTTGCCCCATGATTGCCTCTAATACACCGCGTTCAAAACGCAGTAGTTGGTTCGCTGCTGTCATAGATGCCCCGCTAGATGCCCCAGGTAGATTTTTCGGCTAAACTTTTCAGCTAAATTCTTCAGCTAAACTTTTCAGCCAAACGCTTCGGCGTCCAAATTCCTTGACTTAATTTCTTGCAGTTTAGTTTTCCCTTTCAATATTGATCGCCCCAATTGTTCACTCTGGCGATCGGCATGGTTTAGGGACCTTGCCTGGCAGAAAATATTCCGGGTGTCATTTTGTATATGCCCATCGCGATCGCCCTTCTCGCAAGGGTTTCAGGAAAATCTCAATTCCCATCCTTCCCAACCGATTCCAAACAAAATGGGACCACTCTAAAAAGCGTCCCAATCCACACCACAGCGGGCTCCACAGTACCGCCCTAATGACTACAGCCCCAACAGTTCTCGGTATGCGCCCGCCGACATCAACGCCTCCAGTTCTTCTGGGCTCGCCATACGTACCTTAATCAACCAGCCATTTTCTCCGCGGGGATCCTCCGCCAACTATTCCGGCGCGTCCACATAGGCATCGTTGCACTCAATCACCACCCCGCTCACCGGTGAATACAATTCACCCACCGCCTTCACCGATTCCAGCGAGCCAAAATTGTCCCCTTTTTCGACCTCGCTATCCACCTCCGGCAGCTCCAGAAAAACCAGATCTCCCAGCTCATCGATGGCATAGGCACTCAGTCCCACCAGCGCCACATCGCCTTCCACTCGCACATACTCGTGGGAATCTTGGAACACCAAATCATCGGGAAACGTAAACGCCATCACAGCTCCTCACGCAACAGTCAAAACGGGAGTCAACAAAACGAGAGTCAACAAATCTGAATATTGGCAAACAATATCGACAGAAAGACGCTCAAAATCTATCCTTGACAACCCTACCCGAAGAATTTGCAAACCTATAGGAATTCGCCTTAAGAATTAACCCAACGCCCTCGTAAATCGTAGGGGTTTGCTTCCGTAATTTCCACAGGAATAATGCTGCCTAATATTACCGGCTGGTTGGTTGCCACGTACACCAACCCATCCACCTCGGGGGAGAAGCGATCGCACCGTCCCAGCGCTAAATTCCACAGGGGATACTCCTGCTCCCACAACACAACAAAGACCTTGCCTCCTGGGGCAACTGGTTCGGCAAATCAAACGCTGCCGTGCCCTCTTCCGCCGAAAAGGTAAATACGCCCACGTGGTCAAATTCGTGACGTTCCATAAACTGATACAAATGCTCAAACTGCTCTTCCGTTTCGCCGGGAAATCCCACAATCAACGTGGTGCGCAAAATGGCATCGGGCAGCGCTTCTTTAATGCGATCAATGGTGCGATCGTTCACATCCGCCTGCCAAGGACGATTCATGGACCGCAGCACCTGGGGATGGGAATGTTGCAATGGCAAATCCAGATAGGACAACACATTCGGCGTTTCCCGAATCGCATCAATCACCTTTGGTGTGAGCCCCGTGGGATAGGCGTAGTGCATGCGAATCCAGGGCACATCCACCTCTCCTAATGCCCGCAGCAGCTCCGCCAACATTGGCTTTCCGTAAATATCTTTCCCATAGTTCGTCGTAATTTGGGAAATCAAAATAATTTCCTGCACCCCTTCCGCAGCCAGCCGCTTCGCTTCCGCCACAATGGACTCGATGGTGCGCGATCGCTGGTTACCACGCAGATGAGGAATGATGCAAAAAGCACAGCGATAATCACACCCCTCCGCAATACGCATATAGGCCGTCCCCTCTGCCGTGGTGCGATATCGCGGCACTGTTTCGTCAGCAATATAGGTGGGCTCGGGGGTCACTAGCTCAACCCGCTCTCCCTGCTCTGTCCGTTCAATAACGTCCACAATCTTGTTATAGTCACCCGTCCCCACCACAGCTACCGCTTCTGGCAACTCCTCCAAAAGCTGCCCCTGAAAGTGCTGGGCCATACAACCGGTCACCACAATTTTCTTGCCCGCCTCTGCCAGCTCCACCAGGGTGCGCACGGACTCTTCTCGAGCATCTTGTATAAAACTACACGTATTTACAATCGTGTAATCGGATGCTTCGTCGTTCGCATCCACCCCGTAACCCGCCTCCGCCAGCAGTCCCAACATATGCTCCGTGTCAATGCGATTTTTTTCGCATCCTAAGTGGGAAATGGCAATTTTAGGCTTGCTAGATTGGGTTTGCTCGGGCATTAGAAATAAACACTCTTGGTAACGGGAGTATAGCCAAATGAGAGTAACATAGAAGTCCCAGCAAGGAGTTTAATAAATCATGGAGAATGCCCATGATTTTATCTCGATTTGCTTTACTAAAAGGCACCGAAATTATTGGAAATTTACCCGAAACCATCACCTCAGCCATTGATCGATTACCGCCTCGTTTAATTGATTTAGCATATGCCAGTTTTGAGGGGTGGGTGGAAGCGAGCTGGGATGATTTTGAGGCGATCGCGGGAAACAAAGACCCCGAAGGCTTACTTGGAGCCAAAGCCTATTACTACAATCAAAGGATACATATGGTTCCGTTGGGATACGAGCATTCTCGGCAGAATGATATTCCCTATAAAATTTCAACGCTTTTTGCCGCGTTTAACCAGGTCCAAAGTATTGAGTGTATTAACGCCACTTTGGGAAAAGCTGGCTGTAAAGAGTGTCAGCCTGACTTATCAATTTACCTTGGGAAAATTGATCATCTTCCTGCCAGTGAAAACAATCAGATTATTGACTTGAATCAGTGTGATCCACCGACCTTGGCGGTTAAGATTGTAGTGAGCAGCTTAGCTAATGATTTAGGTCCTAGGCGATCGCTTTATCAGGAGTTAGTCATTCAAGAATATTGGGTCATTGATGGGTCGAAGCGATCGCTAATTGCCTTTGACTTGTCGGGTGAAACTGCTCAAGCAATTACTCAATCAGTAGTATTACCAGGATTAGATTTGGCGATCGTTACTGAAGCTTTGGGTCGCTCTGATGAAGGTTATGAGGCGGCAATTACGATGTGGCTGATTGAGATATTTCAGAAGTAGGCGAAACAGTGCCCCTGTGCGAAACCTATTTCAATGCAGCGTAGGGGCAGGAATTGCACTAGAATTTCGGCAATTGAACGGCATGAGTTTGTTTTGAGGGTTTAGGGATGGCGGCAGAGTTCAAGTTGCGGGATTTATTGGCGGCGGTTTCTTTATCTACCGCGATCATCGATCATCCTGCTCTCGAAGCGGTGGTCAAAGGATTGAACACCAATAGCAAAACCTGTCAGCCAGGGGATTTATTTATTGGGATGCCGGGAACGCGGGTGGATGGCGGTGAATTTTGGCGATCGGCGATTGAGGCGGGGGCGATCGCTGCAATTATTTCCCCAGAGGCTGCCAAGAATAAACCGCTAGAAGCCGACGAAAATATTTGTCTAATTATCGCTGAAGATGTGATTAGTATCTGCGGAAAAATTGCAGCTGCTTTTTACGAAGATCCCACTCAAACTCTTCAATTGGTGGGCGTAACGGGGACTAATGGAAAGACGACAACGTCCCAGCTAATTGAATATTTTCTAGCCCGCTGTGGGCGATCACCCGCTTTGTTTGGCACATTGGTAAACCGCTGGGCTGGCTATGAGAAAACCGCCATTAATACCACTCCTTTTGCTGTTGAATTACAAGGGCAATTAGCGGCGGCACGGGATGCGGGGGCAGATTCGGCAGTAATGGAAGTCAGCTCCCATGGGTTGCACCAGCGACGGGTGAGCGAGTGCAAATTCCAGGTGGCGGTGTTTACCAATTTGACCCAGGATAATTTGGATTATCACGGCACTATGGACAACTATTTTGCAGCTAAGGCGCTGTTATTTTCTTCTGATTACCTAACAGAAACTGGGCGAGGAATTATTAATATTGATAGCGATTACGGTCGAAAACTGGCGGAAACATTACCGGGCGATCGCCGTTGGACTTACAGCGTAGAAAACAAAGAGGCGGATTTTTACCTAGCAGGTTTAGCCTATCAATTGGATGGGGTTACCGGACAGCTTCACGCGCCCGATGGACAAGTTATCCCGTTTTCTTCTCCACTGGTGGGACAGTTTAACCTGGAAAATGTTTTGGCGGCGATCGCTTCGGGATTATATCTGAGGTTAGAGTTAGTGACCATGGCAAACGCGCTGGCAGAATTTCCCGGTGTTCCTGGAAGAATGCAGCGGGTTGCTGTTGGTTATGGCGAGAAAGAACAGGATATTAGTGTGATTGTGGACTATGCCCATACGCCCGACAGTTTAGATAATGCGTTGCGAGCAGCGCGGCCGTTTGTGGCAAATCGGTTGATTTGCGTGTTTGGCTGTGGGGGCGATCGCGATCGAACGAAACGGCCGCTGATGGGCAATATTGCGGCGAGCCAGTCGGACTGGGCAGTGGTGACCTCCGATAATCCCCGCACCGAAGACCCGCAGCAGATTTTGGATGACGTGGTGGAGGGAATTGCGGCGGGGGCAAATTCGGTGGTAATTGGCGATCGCGCTGACGCAATTCGCACGGCGATTTTGGAAGCGCAGTCGGGAGATTGCGTTTTAATTGCTGGGAAAGGGCACGAAGATTACCAGATTTTAGGCACCGAAAAAATCCATTTTGACGATCGCGAACAAGCTCGCGATGCGCTAAGGTTGCGATTGGGTTAACCTGCCCTTTTAGACATCCTTTGGGGTATGCTCTAAAATCCCGTTTGAGAAGGAGAAGCGCACGTGCAAATTACATTTTTAGGGACTAGCTCCGGCGTTCCTACGCGATCGCGAAATGTTTCTAGCGTGGCGTTGCGTCTTCCCCAGCGATCGGATATTTGGCTATTTGACTGTGGAGAAGGAACTCAACATCAGTTTTTACGCAGTGATCTTCGCCCTAGTCAAATCACCAAAATTTTTATCACCCATATGCACGGCGACCATATTTTTGGGCTAATGGGATTGTTGGCAAGCTGTGGTTTGGCAGGTGATCCCCGGCCGATTCAAATGTTTGGTCCGCCGGAACTTAAGGACTATTTAAAAGCCTGTCAGCGCTATTCAAAAACACGCTTTGCTTTTCCTATTGAAATTTTTACGGTAGAGCTAGGAAAAGTATTTGAAGATAAAGAGTTTAAGGTGTTTTGTTTACCTTTAAAACACCGCGTTCAAGCTTTTGGTTATCGGGTGGAGGAAAAGGATCGTCCGGGTCGGTTTGATATTAATAGAGCGAAGGAAATGGAAATTCCGCCGGGACCAGTTTATGCGGTTTTAAAGCAGGGGAAAACGGTTACCTTAGAAGATGGACGCGTTTTTTATGGGAAAGAATTTTGCTCTGAACCAGAGATTGGACGGAAGTTTGTTTATTGTACCGATACGGTATTTTGCGATAATGCCATTGAGCTGTCCCATGATGCCGATGTTTTAATTCACGAGGCGACTTTTGCTCATCAAGATGCGGAGATGGCCTTTGAACGACTCCATTCCACATCAACAATGGCGGCGCAGGTTGCCCTTGGCGCAGGCGCAAAACATTTAATATTGACCCATTTTAGCCCTCGTTATAATCCCGGCAACGCAGATACGTTTAAGGAATTAT
>CALCTI010000297.1 GCA_937894105.1 uncultured cyanobacterium | reverse complement strand
CGCCCATCAACTAGTGCGGGAAGCCCTGGGATATCGTTGGGACGAAGCAGCCCACACCTGGGACGCCAGCCAAACGATCGCCGACTGGGGTGATGCCTATCCCAAGCCGCCGTTATTTATTGACAGTCGCCCTGCCACTGTAAAACTGACCCGGTCTATTCCCAAAGCCAATAAAAAGCTGTTGATGGACGAACTGGGATTCGAAGGGTACAAAGTGAACGAACTAACCCCGCGAAAAACTCGCCGTGCCACCGTTGCCAATTGGTTGCTGGGGTATTTGCGATCGCAAGGCAATTTTTAGAGAAGATCTAACTGCCAGTCTAAATCGAAGCTTTTTGCAACGATCACTTTTGATAAAAATCACCTACAAAGCATCAAAATCAAAACCCAAAATACCCATTAAAATCCCATGCCCCTAATCAAAATTCAAACCTCCCTACCCTCTCCTGCCGCGCAAGAAGTGGACGCCCTCCTCAAAAAACTATCGGCAGAACTATCCCAGCAGCTCGGTAAATCTGAAGCCTATGTTATGACCTCTTTTACGTCAGGGGTTCCCATGACCTTTGGAGGAAGCGCCGACGAACCTGTCTGCTTTGTGGAAATCAAAAATATCGGCACCATGCCCCCTGCCCAAACCCAAATGATGAGCCAGACTTTTTGTCAGCATTTAGAGTCGGAGCTTGGGATTGCCAAACAGCGCACCTATATTGAATTCACCGATGCGGAGCGACACCTGTGGGGCTGGAATGGCAAAACCTTCGCTTAGGAACTGTTATCCATTAAATTCCAGAAGCTTTAAGCAATAGGAGGTACATGTCCGTAGAAATAAGCCATGCTAGGGCTTAAAACCTTTGAAACAATTCAGTTTGAGATCTATAAACTTAAGAATCTATAAACTTAAGATCTATGAAATCTATAAGGTTTGAAATCTATAAGCTTGAGATCTAATTGACAATATCTCCTCGTTTTTCCATTAAAACCAAGGACAACCCAAGCAATAGTCCCAAAAATAAACTGAATAGAGTTCCATCGAGAGTCCGCTTTTTTGCCTGAGTTTTTATACTTAAGTATTTGATCTTTTGAATTTAAGTGCTTTGTCTAAGTTTATATTTCCCGACGTTTGTTAATGTCTGTAGCCGCATTTCCTTCAGACTGGTGTCGTTTAGTTAAATAAAACAACGGCTCTGGATCTTGCATGAAAGTACTGTTTAGGCTGTAAAGCAAGACCTTTTCAGTAAGGTACTTAAAACGGGAAGGCGTCAGAAGGCTAGAAAAGAGTGTTTATGACAAGACTTTATTCCTTCCTCATCTAATATATATGGCGATAAAAATTTAGCGGATGGGAGACAAACTCATGAAGCATTCAGAAATGGGTCAGGGCGATTTTAATGAATTTGCAGAGTTGCGCCCGTCGTTACCGGTCTCTGGGTTAGGAACTTGGAAGGCGATCGCCGTCCTGGTTTTGTCCCTATGGATAGGGGGCAGTTTGGTTTTGGATTTGGTGGTAATGCCCAGTTTGTATTGGTCGGGAATGATGACTGAACCGGCTTTTATGGATGCTGGATCGGTATTATTTGGCACCTTTAATCGGGTGGAGTTGCTATTAGCTGGCACAACATTAACAGGACTATTGGCAGCGGCCTATTTGCAGGAAGTGTCGCCAAAGCTTCAGCGTTGGATTGTTGCCTTGGGCGGAATTTTGCTGGCAGTAGTTCTGGTTGATACCTATGGCCTAACGCCCCATATGATTAGTCTGGGCACAACGTTAAATTGGCCCGCGTTGGTATCAACGGTTCCCGCGGAGATGAACCAGCTTCACGGTGCTTATTTTGCCTTGGAGATGGTGAAGTTATTGGCAGGCGCTTTGGTGCTGGGGCTGTGTATTCGCGATCGCCACAACGCCCTTTCCGCTGCGCGCTAAAACCAGCTACTCCCCTCAGCTAATAGCACTTTAATTAAGAGCCAGAAACCTTATACAGTGGGGAGTACATGCCCTTTCAAAATAAAAAAGACTAGGGACTGAA
>CALCTI010000296.1 GCA_937894105.1 uncultured cyanobacterium | reverse complement strand
ACCGCATGAGCGTTCTCCCGCTGCTGATTATCACGTCCAAAAAATTCCGCAGTAGCCTATACCCGCTTCTATTTTTCCCGGCTAAATAATGTTGGATTAAACATTACCAAACCAAGCAGTGTCGGGGCTAAGTCACGCGGGCTAATCCAGTCACGCGGGCTAAGTATTGCCAGCGCCGCTTCAGGAGTGCTGGCTGAGTAATTCTGGCTGAAAAAGATCGGACTAACTGTCCCAGCCGTAGCACCGTAAGTGTTTGCCGCAGTAGCCAATGTCAATTTTTTGGCGATCGCGATCCACCTCAAAATAAATTTGCAAGTTGTGAACTACGCTATTGCGCCCCAGGGTAATGTGCTTCAGCATGCGCTGCTTGCGACCCTGGTGGCGAAAATCGCGATCACTGCCATACATCGTCTTCGTCACCTGATGTTCGGTGGGCTTAAAATCTAGCCCGTATTGCTTAAAATCATTGCGCCAGCCGCCGCTAGAGTCATCACCCTCTGAAAAAGTCTGGCGACCAATTTCAGCGATCGCCTGCAGCGCCTGGTATATCTCGTCCGGGCGACCAAACTGGGATACCGCTGCCGAAGCGATCGCCGACTCCCAGATATCCAGCACATACCCAAACTCTTCCCCCGCCGCCGCCAGTGCTTCACCCACATCCGCGCAGTTTCCCTGGCTGGTCTCACCCTCTTCAATGTCGTCCCTGTCAGCGACTCCCTGTCCCTGATGCTTCATCAGCGCATCCACATTACTTTGGGTATCTTTCAGCGCCTGCTTTAGCTCTGCGATCGCCCCCTGGAGCCCGTCCCGCTCCTCGCAAACCCGGTCATACTCATCCCAGGTAGACTCCACATCTGCCTGAATTTCTTCCAAATCCCGACCGTGGCTAGCGGTAGTCGTTTCAAGACGGGTTTGAGATTGGGACAGCTTCTGCTCCAGACGATCGATTTGCTCCAAGGCGATCGCCCGTTCCTGCCGCTGCTGCTGCTCCAGATTTTCTACCTGACTAAGCTGCCGCTGCAACGCCTGATTATCCCGATCTAAAACCTGCTGGTCCGTTTGTAGCTGATCCGTTTCCTGTTGATATTGAGCCAGCTCCTCCCGTAACGTGCCAATTTGGCGATCGCGATCCCCAAGGCGCTGTCGAAACTGTCGCGCCGACCACAACCGCATCAGCCCAGCCCCCACCGCCGCACATCCCCCAAATACCCACAACCCTAGGGATGCGCCAGTGGTCAACGTCTTCGGCAAATTTTGCACGAGCCCCGTTGCCCCAAAAGCTGGGGAATTCAGCAAACCGCCGGACCATGCTCCCGTTACCACAACGGCTAAACACGCAACGGTTCCCAAACCTACCAAAAGAGATTTATATGTCAGACCACTCTTTTTCATAACGACACCAAAATAGACGGTTAGAGCTAGGGGGGCGTCATCAATTACTTTCGGAGCCTTTTGTAGTTGAGAGAACTACGTCTTTTCCAAAAAATAAACTAGGGGCTATAACCTTACGGTGCAAGATTTTGGACTGTAATTAATAGCAATAGCCCTTAGACGCAACAAAAGAATGTGATGCGATGATAACTGTTATTTGAATTATAAAAAGGTCGCCTGTAACCATCAGTGTGGTAAGCCGCCACGGAATACGCTGGAAAACCGCAACGGAACTTTGATACGAAACCCAAGCAAAAAGCCGGATTCCCAATGGGAACCCGGCGTTACAAGATTTATTTAGCCATAACCACTAATTAAGTTGCTCTTATTCAAGTGCTCTTAGTTAAGTGGTCTCTGGCATACCGTTTTACTTAGCATTACGCTGGTTGCGCTTCATGCCAGCCAAACCAAGAGCCACAGCACCAATGCCTAGAACGCTGGTGGGCTCGGGAACGGACTTAGGATCCAGGTCAATGTTGATATCGCCGTAGGATCCGTCAACGCTCACCGTTTCTCCCTTGTAGTTAACCGTGCCGCTAGCGTTAAACCAAGAGGACAAACCTAGCTCGTTCTTATCTTTGTCGTTTGCACCCACGCCCGCCTGCACAGCCAAGCTGGTGTCTGCTTGGGTCAGGCTTAGGTTAGAACCTGCATAAGCATCCTGACCGACCAGGGAAATTTCGTTAGGCGCAAAATCGTAGAAATCCCATCCAGCAGTGGAGTTTCCGCCGGGAGCAAACTTGTATTTGCCAGGGTCGGCAGTGGATTCAAAGCTGATGTTAACGTCCCAAATTTCGTCCGCTGCTTTGACATTCACAATGGTGCCCATCAAAGTGGCGGTGTTGCCATCGACGGTGAACATTCCAGAGTCGTCTTTGAAAACGAAGTGCTTGTCGCTAGCCAGACCATCATTGTATAGACCACTGAACCAGAAGGCATGACCGCTGCTGCCGTTCCACTCTTTGAATTCGGTGGCGCTGTAGGTCAAGGTGCCTGCCTGGGCAGGAGCCACAATAGCGACCGTGCTGACTGCTGCGATGCCGGCGATCGCACCGCTTAAG
>CALCTI010000295.1 GCA_937894105.1 uncultured cyanobacterium | reverse complement strand
AAGGATAGCCAGCCGAGACAGCAAGTGCCCTTGTACTTAATTAACAGGGCGCATATTAGTGGTGCGCATACGGCAGCAAAGATTAAGATTGGATTATCGGTTCTCTTTAATCCTTCACTTTTGCACAGGGCGCTTAAAGGTGCCTATGGTCGTCCCTCCGCTGATTTAGTGGCATTGCTTTAAGTTTTGCTCAACGGTATTCTTCGCCCCGTGGCGCTACCATGGGGAAATGTTCATTGGATCTGCCACCTTGGCGATCGCCCATCGCCGACCGCGCTGACTCTGAATTCTGGTTAAACAACACGGATTTTGCAGGCAGAGAGGTGAAGACTGTGAATGTAGTGTTACTGAGCTGAGGTTGTTATTGGGACACCATGCTTCAAGATCCGAAAGCTATTCGACATTTTCAAAAACTTGCCGATGCGATCGCCGAACTGTGGCACCGTGGCTACCGTTTTGACGACATTCGTCTTTACCTAGATGGCTACTTAGCCTCTCTCCGATACTCAGAAGTGCTCGAGGTGCATCTCATTAACCGTCTTGAGCAAGAAATTACCCGCTATCTGTATGACCCATCCAACTACCAGCAAGTGCAGCCCCAGGCTGAGCCTGGCTTCGCCGAATAGATAAGGTAATCAATAGATAAGACAACAGAATAAATCCGGGCGCTAAGCGTAGGTTTAAAGCGAGAAATCCAAATCGTAAAACCTAAGGCGCAAAACCTAAGGCGCAAAACCTAAGGTGTAAAGCGTCAAACCAGCGTCCGTTGGTTCCATAAGCAAAATAAAAAGTAAAACAAAATGCCTCCCAACTTGGGAGGTTTTGTTTTTGAATGATCTTTGGTGAATGTGCCTTGATGGCTGTGCTTAAGGGGGGTGTGCTTAAAGGCACCTGGATCTCCGCCCACACTCTTCTCGCCACAAAGTTGTGTAGTATGTTTTTTTCCCAATGAACCGGGGAAAGCGGCTACAGGCTTTTGGGAGTGTTTCTGGGGGTTATTAATGGACGGTCTTTTGTCGGCGCTAAAGGGACGCAGCTTACTAAGCTTGCTGGATATTTCTGCGGAGGAGTTTCAGGCACTTTTAGGGTTGGCGAGCATGCTTAAAGCTGGGACGGGAAGCCCTCGCTGCATTAAGGTTTTGGGGCTGTTGTTCCAAAAGGCGTCGACCCGGACACGGGTGAGCTTTACCGTGGCGATGTACCAGCTTGAGGGACAGGTGATTGATTTAAATCCTAATGTGACCCAGGTGAGTCGCGGTGAGCCGTTGGGGGATACGGCGCGGGTGCTGGGGCGCTATGTGGATATTATGGCGATTCGCACTTTTGACCAGGGGGATCTGGAGCAGTTTCGCGATTTATCAGGAATTCCGGTGATTAATGCCCTGAGCGATTTGTACCATCCCTGTCAAGCAATCGCCGATGTGTTGACGGTGCGGGAAAGTTTTGGCGATCGCTCGGACCTAACGTTGACCTATTTGGGGGACGGCAACAACGTGGCCCATTCGTTGATGTTGGGCTGTGCGCTGGCGGGTATTAACGTGCGGGTGGCGGTGCCGGAAGGGTATGAACCCGATAAGACGGTGCTGGAGCAGGCTCAGGCGATCGCGGGCGATGCCACAGAGGTTACGGTAACCCACGACCCAGTGGCGGCGGTGTCGGGAGCCCATGCGTTATACACGGATGTGTGGGCCAGTATGGGGCAGGAGGATTTGGCTGATGAGCGGGAGCCGATTTTTCAGCCCTATCAGTTAAACGATGAACTATTGGCAAAGGCGGATGCTGAGGCGATCGTGCTGCATTGTTTGCCCGCTTACCGGGGCAAGGAAATTACCAATGAAGCCATGGAGGGGGGGCGATCGCGAATTTGGGACCAGGCGGAAAATCGCCTTCACGGTCAAAAAGCTTTGTTAGTAAGCATTTTGGGCGCAGACTAGGGGCTGTCATCAATTGAATCCCTAAGTCAAGATCCGTAAGGGTTTCAGCCCCTAGCCTTGTTTGTTTTTAAAGGGCGCGTACCCCCCACTGCATCAGGCTTCTGGAGATTAATTGATGACACGCCCTAATACTTTCCTATCAACAGCAATTTGCTATCAACAGCCCTTTGAGGGATCCATACTTTGCTTTGAAGCTTTGCTTTGAAAAAATTGAGCGCAGACTATGGGGACCGATTAAACGCAAAAAACTAGCAGAAAAACCAAGGGCGATCCGGCAAAGATTCAACTAGACTTGTAACATTACTCAACGGTTGTTTTATTCAGGCAAGAAATAGTATCAGCCGATACTGTTTGTCATGTTACTCGTCTAAAACATTACTTATTCTGTGGAGACAATAGGGCGTGTTGTCTGGGGCTAGGGATGCCAAGGTTAGTGATGCGTCTGTAGCTGATGCCGCCGTAACTATTTCGGCGGACGTTGCAGATAAAATTGCTGCCAATATTTCAAAGAACGATCCAGATCCTGCCGGGCTACGGCGGCTGGGTAGTTTCTCCGTGGCGGCTTTGCTTGTGTCGGGACACTATGGCATGGGCTTTTTGCTGGGCACGGCGGAAAGTAGCGCCACCTGGGGTATGGCGGGCAGTGTTTACCCGATGGCGCTGGCGGTGGGGACGATTTTGTTGCTGCCCGTGGCGCAAATTTATTGGCACGATGTGGCTCAAATTTGGACCCTGTTGGGACGTCGCTACGGAAAATTTGTACAGCAGCTTTCGTCAATCATGTCCTGGCTGTCTTTTGCGGGAGTGATGGGGGCTCAGGTGGCGGCGGGCGCAGCCATCGTATCGGCTTTGGGCTTGCCTAGGTTTTGGGCGACGGCGGCCCTAACGGTGGTGTTAGGGGTGTTGTCCGTGCTGCCTCTCCATCGGTTGAGCTGGGTGGTGCGGGGGCTATTGTTGGTCAGTTTGGTGGCTTTGGTAACGGCTCTGGTGCAGCTTGGCGGGGTGACAGCCTATGTGAGCGCTCCGGTTGCGTTTTCCCAGACTTTGACAACGTCGGTGCCCTGGGGGCAGGCGCTGGGGATTTTCTTGACGGCGTTGATTACGGTGCCCATTGATATGAAGGCGCAGCAGTTTGTGGTGCAGGGGCGATCGCCGGGGGCGGTGTCCTGGGGATGTGCGATCGCGGCGGTGATTGTGCTGGCGCTGGCATTTGTGCCCTCGGCGGCGGTGGTGGCAGCCCAGCAATCGGGAATTTTACCTGAGGGAATCGCGGCGCGGGAAATTATCCCCTATGTGCTCGGCTGGCTGGGGGGCGGCATTGATAAACCCTTGGGAATTTTATTGGTGGGCACGTTGCTAATGCCGGCGCTGGGGGCGGGCAGTGCGGTACTGCGGGTGCAAACTCAGCTCACGATGGATTCCCTGCCAAAGGCATTGGTGGGCGAGGGCTTACGGCAGGTGGTTAGTCGAGAAATTATTCGGGTCTTCAATGCCGGGCTGGCGCTGATTTTGGCGTTTAAGGGCGGCTCGATTATTGGCTTAATGGTGGCGTTTTATGCGGTTTACGGCGCGGCGGTGTTGTGGCCATTTCTCGCTTATATTTCTGATCGCCTGACCTGGACAAAATTTTCCCCATTAGCGGTTCAGCTTAGTGCTGGAATGTCGGCGGCGGTGGCGATCACGGTCTTGGTGGTCACTCAGCTTGATCCAGCGATCGCCCTGGGGCACAGCACTGAATTAACGGTGTTAGTGTTTGGCACCGGATTTGGGCTGGTTGCACTGTTGGCAGGACAGGCGATCGCCCTATGGCTTCCGACAACGCGCCAGGCTCAAACGTAAAATACCGATTCGTTTGTTTGTCTTCGCTTGTGGTGACTGTAAATTAGAAGGATTGACCCGAAATATTAGGTCCCGTTACTGTCCTTAAATTTTCACCGCAAATGGGACACGGAGAAATCTCAAGCCCTTTAGGATAGACCCCTGATTCATTCTGTCGGGCTCTCTGTCGGCTTTAAGATGCCTATGTCTATTTCTCCTTCTGGTGAGAATTCCAAAACGGCTCCCCAAATTGCGATCATCGGGGGCGGACCGGGTCAGCCCGATTTAATCACGGTGCGGGGGCAGCGGTATTTGCAAGAGGCGGACGTGGTGGTTTATACCGGATCGCTAGTGCCGGAGACTTTGCTGACCCACTGTGGGGCGGAGGTTGAGCAGGTGGATACGAGATCGCTCACCCTAGAAGAATGTGCTGTGAGTATTGGCGATCGCGCCCAGGCGGGCAAAAAAGTGGTGCGCCTTCAGGATGGCGACCCCAGTTTGTACGGTGCAACTCACGAGCTGGTTGCTCACTTGATTCGCCAGGAACTGCCCTTTGAAATTGTCCCTGGGGTCAGCGCATTCCAGCTTGCCGCCGCCCGCCTCAGCGTAGAACTAACGGTGCCGAACCTGGTGCAGACCATTATTCTGACCCGTACCACTGGAGCCGCGTCGTCGGTGCCCACGGCGGAAAATCTGGCTGGACTGGCTGCCCACCAAGCCAGCCTGTGCCTGTATCTCAGCGCCCACCACTGCGATCACGCCCAAGCTCAACTTTTAGAACACTATCCCAGCGATACCCCCGTTGCCCTGTGTTATCGCCTGGGTTGGGACGACGAGGAAATTCACCTGGGACCGTTGAGTGCCATGGCGGAAATGACTCGCACCGCCAAGCTCAATCGCACCGTGCTGTATTTGATTAGCCCCGCCCTTCGCGCCCGCGATACCCAGCCCGAGGCGCGATCGCTCCTTTACAGCGCCCCCCACGGACAAATTTTCCGCCGACGCCACCCGGAGTAGTGCCGCACGCGGCAAGTGTTTGGTTAATTGGCGGCTCCAGTGATAGTCGGAGGGTGGCGCAGATTTTGAGCGATCGCCTTGTCCCTTGGATTGCCACCGTGGTCAGCCCCCGCGCCCAACGGCTGTACAAAAACCTTCCCGACTTTCCTCACAATAGTTACGCCGGATCATTAACGCCCGATACCCTTCCTCGCTGGCTCACGGACCATCGCATTACCCACATTATTGATGCGTCCCACCCCTTTGCCGTGGAGATTTCGTCCTTGGCGATCGCCACTGCCCTGCCCTACCTGCGCTACGAACGCCCCGCTGTCAACCTGGCCCCCATCATTGAAAAGCACCCAAATATAATTGCCATCAGCACCTGGGACCAGTTATTTGCCCAGGCATTGGCCCAAGAACAGCAGCGTATTTTATTAACCACCGGTCTAAAAAGTCTTGATCGAGTAATTCCTCTTTTGCATCGGGCTCAATGGTGGGCTCGGGTTTTGCCCAGCTCTCGGAACCCGGCGATCGCCCTAGGTTTTCCGCGCAATTCCCTAATTCTCCAGCACCCCCCGGTGGACGCCGCCACTGAACGACACCAGTGGAAAACTTTGGAGATCGACACGGTTTTGACTAAAGCATCGGGTCAGGCTGGGGGGTTGCCGGAAAAAATTGCGGCGGCGATCGCCCTTCAAACCCGCCTCTTAATTTTGCAGCGTCCAGTTTTGCCCTACCCCCACCAGGTTCATAGCGATGAAGGTTTACTGAATCACCTGAGCGCTTGGTTCAGAAAATAGAGCCGTCGCCAGCCGTAAAGCCCATACCTTTTTCAGCACCATCACGGTCTTCCAATGGTCAACCTTCTAATAGCCAACTTTTTACAGCTCAGCTTTCGGGTTCAACGGCTGCGGAACCCCAACACAAACATCCCAGCAAAAATATCTCAACAAAAATATCTCAATAAAGGCACCCAATTTAAAACGGGCAGCCCTTACATGGTAAGGAAGCTGCCCGTGGAATTTATAAACGCATTTTAAATCTAAGGTCTTTATTTCGGCTGACCTCATTTGAATCTGTAAACAGAATCGCAGAATTTTTAATGTAACCGGCATATCGTAATTTTTTCTTTATTTTTGTCCTTTGTTTTCTTTTAATTAATATTGATGTGGTTTCCACGCTGTCCGCTTAAGGCAGGGCAGCGAAGTAAATATTGATTTAAAGCTGGGTGACACACTTTTGCGCAATGTTAAGGTGGCGAGACTGTTGCAAGGGACGGTAGGGCGCGTGAAAGTGTGCAAAATGAAATCAAAAAGCGCTGTGGAAATTATTCTCTATACCAAGCCTGGGTGTCATTTGTGCGAGGGGCTGGCGCAGAAGTTAGCGGCGGTGCAGGAGCAGGCTGTCGAATTGAACTTTACGATCACCTTTCGAGATATCACCACCCGCGACGATTGGTTTCAGCGATATCAGTACGAAATTCCGGTGGTGTTTTTGTCGCCGAAGCCTTTGACCGATGATGATGAGCCGGTGGCATCTGGGGCGATCGCCCTACCCCGCCTGTCGCCGCGATCGTCGGTGGACCGGGTGGAGCAATGGCTGCGGCGTCACTGCCCCTCTTGACCTTGGGATAAAAACTGGGCTGCAATTTCCGAGCGATTTACTTTGCCGCGACTGTTGCGGGGGATTTGGGCGACCTGGCACCACAGTTTTGGATGTTTATAGCGGCTGAGGCGACTCCCCAATAAGTACTGCCACTGGGACGACGTGGGTGTCACCTTGGGGGGCAATGTGGGCGTGGAATTTCTCCGCTGGGGCTGGGGCACCCACACCGCGACCACCTGCTGCCCCCATTCCCGGTGCGGTACCCCCACTACACACACATCTGCGGCCACGCCCGTCGCTAAAATCGCCGCTTCTACCTCCTGGGGCATCACGTTTTCGCCGCCGGTGATGATGACATCGTCCCGCCGTCCCAAAATTGACAGGTAGCCGCCATTGAAGCGCCCCAGGTCTCCGGTGGTTAGGGCTGGGGCGATCGCCTCTCCCTGCCAATAACCGGCAGCCAACGACCCACCCCGCACCACAATTGAAGGTGTCTCGTGGGCAATTTCCAGAGACACATGGGGTAGGGGGTAACCGACGCCGGTTTTGCCCGCCAAGAAATCCGCCGGTTTTAAGGTGGCCACCTGGGCGGCGGTTTCGGTCATGCCATAGGTGGGGGCAATCGGTAGCTGCATTTTGCGCGATCGCTCTAGCAGATCAGCCCAAGGAGGCGCGCCTCCCAGCAAAATCACCCGAAATTTCCCTAGCCAGGGAATCGCCTGGGAATTATCCAACAGCCGCGCCAGTTGAGTGGGTACCAAAGAAATAAAACCAGAGGGCGAGGCGTTTTCCTCTGGTTGCCAGCAAGGTTTGGGAAAGTCTGGGATGGGAAAATCCTGCGCTAAAAAACCTTGCGCCGAAAAATCCTGCACCGGCGATTTTGGCAACCGACCCCATTGAAAAACGCCGCCGGACCATATGCAGCGCAATAGCTGCATTAGCCCGCTTACGTGAAATAACGGCAACGTGCAAAAGCTGTGGGCCCGCCCCCCGTCTAGCTCGTCGTCAAAATAGTTGCAAAATCCGTCTACAGCATTTCGTAGGCTGCCCCAGGTGTGCATGGCAAAGCGAATTTTTCCGCTGCTGCCGCCGGTACCAATGCCCACGTAGGACTGATCCGCTTTTAAAAATTTGCCGCCGTTTACGGGATGGTTATCCATGTCCTCGCCAATTCCCTTGCCAATCCCCCCGCCGTGCCAGGGGTTATGGCGATCGCTCCAAATTTGGTGGGGCTGAATCTGTTCGATCGCCTGCCGCCGCTCGGCGATCGAACAGTCAGGATTGCCCAAAAATAGCCGCAGTGGCGATCGCTGGGCTAGGGCATTGCCCAATACCAAACCGCGCACAAACTCCCCCGGATCCTGCGCCAGTAGCAAAATACGCGGCGGTCGGTTGCCAGCGTTGGGACATCGCCAATGCTTACAAACCCCTTGCAAAGCGCCTAAACTGTCGCCGTCAATCTTTAGCCCCTGTAAAGTTGGCGATCGCTCCCGATCCCCTAGACACCCGGATAAATGCCCCAGTAAGTCCCACGAAACCTCCCGCGAAAAATCCTGCGAGCTCTCCCAAGACTCCATTTATCGCACCACCGCTTCCAGCTTCACCCCCGCCAGCGGAGCCAGCCAAGCATCGGTGCCAAACCCCATAGCGCGGCGGCTTTGCCCCCCCAGATCCGCCGCCAGTTTCAACGCCCCCCACTGTCCAATGGGCGTTTCAAAAACCGACGAGAACACCACCCCCGAAAATTTCTCCAGCCACGGTTGCTTAAGCAAATAATTGAGATCAGCCGCCGACAAATCCCCAGTAAAAAACCGTTGGGGGTACCCGGCGATCGCTGGCTTAACCACCACCACCCCGGACCATCCCGCCGCCGCCACTTCCCGAAGCTGCCCCACCGTCACCACCGATTCGTCCAGGGCGATCGCCGTCTCGAACTGATCCTGAAGCCTGCACAACCCCACAAAATCCTCCGGCGGCAGCGGCTGCTCAAAATATTCAACCCGCCCCGGCGGCAGCAAATCGCAACGGGTTAACCAAGTCTCTGCCAGCGATCGCCCCAAACCGCCGTTAGCATCCAGCCGCAACGTCACATCGTCGGGCAGCCGCGCCAGCAAAGGCTCAAAAATCTCCAGTTCCCGACAATTCCCCGTCACCTTCCACTTCAAAGTGCGGTGTCCCTGGTTGTATAAATCTCGCCATTTTTCCAACGCAGCCGCCCCCGCAGGCATCAACCCCGCCACCTGTGTGGGATTTAAACTCGCTCCAGGAAAACGGTACAAAAGATTGGAATTGTCGCAAGTTTTAGAGTGGTCAAAAGTTTGCGCCCACGACTGCACCGCATCATCGGTCAGCATCTCCAGCGCCGAGCCAATCGCAAACTGACAGCAGGGATAGGAATCGTCAATGCTCCAAAGCTTTTCAGCAGCGATCGCCCCCGCCAACGCCCATAAATACTCCACTGCCTGATCAAAGGACTCAGTCCCAAACCAAGGCACGGGTGCCACTTCCCCCCACCCTTGGCGATCGCCCTGGGCAATACGCACAATCAAACCCGACCGCTCGCTCCACAACCCGTGGGAGGTTTTCAGCGGCGATTTGAAAGGACGACGATAGGCAAAAAAACTAAGAGTAAAGGGGGCAGGATACTGCGTCGATAACCGATGCTGCGCCCAGGATTTTAAACTGTCATCGCACAAAACAGGACGTTGCCCACAGCCCAGTAAACGTGACCACCGCCGTAATCTGAGCGGCACTGGCAAAGGACAATGCTGCAACACTTCCTAACGCTGCGCCGATCGCCAATGCCCCCACAAAAGCGATCGTCGTAATCGCCGCCGAGCGACCAAACTTCTTTTCCTTACGATTTAAGAAATAAAAACAGCCGCCCACTCCCAACGCCAGCAAAAGCTGCAACGTGGGTTCTTGCTGGGGAGGCAACGCCAGACTAATAACCGTGCCCACCGAGAAAACCACCGACGGCCACAATAGGTCGTCACGCTCGGGCGAATCCAGCGTATCGCGCAACCAGTCTGGCAACTGCACCGACGGCTGAGGCAAACTATCCGCAACAGGTTTTGGCGCTGCTCGCTCAGGAAAGCGAATCCGCTCTGGCACCTTGATCCGCCCCTCTTGACGTAACCGTAGTCGGTACATCAGCACAGCGTCGTAGGCCATTTCCACAGCCTCAGACTGATTACCGTCATCGCCTAAATTTTCCAGCAAGCGACTTCGAGCCGCCTGAATTTCATCAAAAGAAGCGTCTTCCGTAACACCAAGCTGTTCGTATGGATTCGGATTGCTCATGGGGGGACAGTCGCAAAAAAAAGTCGAGATAATAAAGGATAACTGGGAAAATACAAGGCGATCCACCTTGTTACTGCTCGAAGTTAAAGCTCGAATTAACCCAGCTAAATCATTGGGTCAGATCACTTAGCCAAATCTAGCCGTTGACTTATAAGAGTAGCGCAGCTTATATAGTGCAATTACTGAGCTTCAAAGACTAACTTTATACAAGTTAAAAAACAGTTTAAATTGCCGAAAATTGCGGACTTACATAAATGTCAATGTAGCATACCAACAAAATAGGTGAATTGCTGTCTGTGTAGGCTTCGGAAGTAGGGTTTGCTAAGATATTGCGAGTAGTTGCCTGTTCTTTGTAGTTTGGGGAGTAAAGTTGAGAGCGTCGGGCTGTTCTGTGGCGATCGCAATTTAAATTAATGACGATTCCACGGTGACAGGGTAATTCATAAACTATGGCGATAAAATTAGCGGCAATGCGTCCCCTGATTTTTCTAACTAGGCAGCTTTTGCTCTCCTGTATCTTTGACTCTGGCGGTATCACCTGGCGGTATTAACGATGACCGAGACTCCAGCGAAACTTTTGGTCGTTGATGATGATCCAGCTATTCGGAATTTAATCCATCGCTTTCTCAGCAAAAAAGACTATTTATTAGAGTCAGCGGGCGATGGAAAAACTGCCCTATCGATTTTTGAAGACTTTCAACCAGATCTTGTTATTTTAGACATTAATTTACCGGATACAACCGGTTACGATTTATGTCTAAAAATGCGAGCAAAAACGGACGTTTACGTTTTAATGCTTACTAGTTTGGCTGATGAGTCAGATAAGATTAAAGGCTTTTCCCAAGGGGCTGATGACTGGATTACGAAGCCTTTTAGCCTAATAGAATTGGGTTTTCGAGTGGGGGCAATTTTAAATCGCCGCCGCAGCGCCCCGGTGAAGGAGCCAGAGCAGGAGACCCTAAGTTACGGCGGGCTCGTGGTTGATCCAGAGCGTCGAGAAATTTCCCTGAATGGAGAGAGCGTTAGCTTGACGGCTTTGGAATTTAATTTGCTGTACTTTTTAGCCCGAAATATCGGTAAGGTTTGGAGTCGCCAAGCTCTGTTGCAGCGAGTGTGGGAATACGACTATGTGGGTGATCCTCGCGTGGTGGATGTGCACATTGGGCAAATTCGCCGAAAGTTGGGAACGTCTTCCTCCCATGCCCGTATGATTCAGACGGTACGCGGCGTTGGTTATCGGTTTACGCCACCTGAAGATTAGGACGAAAAGTAAGTGGTTTGAAGTTCGGGTACGCTTCGGGGCAAATGGCTAGAAATGCCGCTAGGTCTCGCCCTTCTTGTCGCGATCCTGTCTGCGGCGATCGCGCCACTCTGAAGCTGTAAGGTAAACAACGCCCCCGGTCACTACCACCAGCAAAAGTATGGCCATACCAGCCAAAATTGGTAGCAAAGATTGGGTTGCGGCTTCAGTCACAGTGCTCTTGCCCTCTACTTTTCTCTAGTGATCTAAACACTAAATTAAACAATAAAGGTTCTTCGTAAATTTAGGTAACGCCCTCAGGGAAAGACCGCCTTGTTAATCTTTTTGCCCAGGAAATATCCTGGAAAATACCAAGGACATTACGCTGCCGGGGTGGATACCAATTTCCAAGCCCCCGTAAGGCGATGTGCTCAGGATCCTTAACGTCAGCCCCAATAAGACTTACGAGGCGGCCTCTGAGCAAAGTTGAAGAGGGCAGAGAGCAGCGGGAATTTTGCGTAGCCCCTATCAAAAACACAAACGGGCGCAAAATAGCGCCCGAGAAAGCCAATCACTAATTTTTATTCTTAAATTCTCTTGGCTTTGGCTTGTTCTTTAAAAACTTTCTAAGTCAGAAGTTCCTTTAAAAAGCTTTGGGTAAGTGCCGCTTAGAGGCCGTTTCTTGCCCAAACCACCATGCCGAGGGAGAACGAAAATACTGTTAGTAATCCGACCCAGCCTAAAGAAAGGATATCCATGATTTATTAACTCCTGAACTTAAAATTGCCATCTTTCCATTGTACGCTTGACAAAATTCTATGGTTCTTAAGTTTTCAAAACGTTGCAGACGCTGGGCACCGTCGTCGATCAAGATCGTAAGTGTGGTGTGGTAATGGTTTCCGCCCCTGTTTTTCTAGGGCGTGTCACCCATTAAACTCCAGAAGCCTTACGCAGCTTGAGGTTTAATTAACGACAGATAGTCCCTGGTCTGAAGAGAGCGCCCCTTCCTTTAACATCCCTGGTGAGTTTCTGTGCCGTCGACCCAAGTGGCACCACAAAGGTTCGCCCCGGTTAACTCGGCTCCAGCGACGATCGCCCCTTTTAAATTCGCCGCCCGTAAATCTGCCTCGCTAAGCTTTGCCCCCCTCAGGTCTGCTTCGGATAAGTTGGCAAAGGCCAGGTTGGCTTGGGTGAGGTTGCTGTCGCGCAGATCGGCGCGGTGAAGCTGGCTGTCGCGCAGGTCGCTTTTGGATAGGTCTGCTGTGGTTAGATCTGCATTAACAAACTGGGCTTTGATTAGGGTGGCGCGATGGAAGTTACCCCCTTGAAAGCGGCTTTTATTGAAGTTGACGCCGCTTAGATCTGCCTCGCTAAAGTCGATACGATCACCCTCAGCCTGCTCAAAATCGGCACCGATGGCACAGGCTTTATCAAAATGTCCCTGGGTTAAATGGGCTTTGCGCAGGTTGGCCCCCACCAGGTAAGCCTCAGTTAAGTAAGCGTAATCTAAGTTGGCTCGGCTTAGGGGGGCATAGCTTAAATCACACCTAGGACAGACTTCGTTACGGAGCACCTGTTGAAGGTGGGCTAGGTTTTCTCCGTAGGCAGGGGCGATCGCCAGTTCAAGCCCAAAGATTCCCACCCCAAAAACTCCCAGTGCGGTTCCTGAAAAGGCGATCGCCAGCACAATGCCCAGCCTGCCAAGAAGCTGCTGCATCCAGCGAGCGAAAGCTTTCAAGTTGCCTTTGTTAGATGTTTTCAGCTTAAACACAAACTTAAATTTCCCTTTTCGGTGCCTTTACGATGCTTTTACGGAGCCCTTTCTATGAAGCTATCTATCCCTATTGAAGCTGATCCGGACTTTGGCGAGGGTCAAAGCAGGAGCGGCGGAACGTGGTGCCATCAGGCATTGTGGCATTACAAAAATTTGCTGACTCTGCCCTCACTTTGCTCCATCGCGCCCCCCGTAAATTGACCCCCACCAACCGTGCTCCTGTTAAATCCGTCAGATAAAAATTTGCCTGGCGTAGGTCTGCATTTTCTAAGTTTGCTGCATTCATCATCGCCCCCTCAAAGCTAACCTCCTCCATCAACGCCCCCGACAGGTCCGCCCCGCGCAAATCTGTCGCTCCCAGGTTTGCTTGGTGTAATCGTGCTCCGGTCAGGTTCGCCCGCTGAAGATTTGCGCCGTACAGGTTTGCTCGGCGCAGGTCTACCCCTTCCAAATCGGCTCCTTCCAAGTTGCGATAGCGTAAATCACAGTCGCGACATCGCTTACTTTGTAGAAGCAGCTCCACGGGGTCGATGTCCTCTGCTTTGGAGGTGGGGCGATCGCCTAGGGCAACTCCTGGCAATGGGGCGCTAAGGGTAGTGATCAAGGCGATCGCCATCAACTGGAAAGGGTAACGCCACGGTTTACGTTGCAAGGGAGGGGAGAAACGGGGAAGTGAGGATGGGGCAGCCATGGAAACTATTGAGCCAAGGGAAAATGAGCCGGGGAAAAGTGCTGGAAATGGCGATGCTTGGTTTTCAGTTTACCTCCAGTTTAGCGTCCGGCTTGTAAGCGACTTTAAAGCGATTGTGAAATCGGCACGGCGCGAAAGCAGCCCTTAAAATATTGCGCCGGTTAAGTAAGCGTGATAGGTTTATGGTCCGTTAGCGCTGCTAGAGCGTTGGGCGGTTATGAAAGGACGTATAGCTCAGTTGGTTAGAGCACTACGTTGACATCGTAGGGGTCACTGGTTCGAGTCCAGTTACGTCCATATTTTTTTGAATTCAGTAGCTCCAAGGTTAAGCTCCCTGGGAGTCAAAGGGCTCCTGTTGCAAAGGGAGTTCACAATAGTTGTCTTGGGTGAGGTTGAGCGCCATGTGGAGATGGGGGATGCCTGCTTCGAGAAATGGGCTGCCTTCTGCTTTGAAACCGAGCTTTTCATAGAAGTGGGTGATGTAGCTTTGGGAGTTTAGGGAAATTGTGGCGGTGCCAGCCAGGTGACAAAAGGCGATCGCTTGCTTGACCATTCCATTAGCAATGCCCTGTTTTCGATGGTTGGGATGGGTGGCGATGCGTCCGAATTTTGCGTGGTCGGTGCTTAGGAGGATGCGCATAACGGCGCAGGTTAACTGATTTTGACGGGCGATTAAATGGCAGGCGGATTGGTCGCGATCGTCCAGTTCTATGGCTTCGGGCACTCCCTGTTCCTTTACGAAGACTTCGTAGCGCAGGTGCTTGGCGTCTGCCCAAAATTTGGAAGGTTGCTTGAAGAAAACGTAGTTTATGAATGGCATTGAATTTCTAGGCCGCCCTCTATGTCGCCAATATTGTGAGGGTTGGATAGCATTAAAACAGATCGCCGCTTTGCCCCTCCCCACTGATGTCCTGGACTGCTAATCGTAAAAAAGATTTTCGTGCTGCGTTGCTGGAAGCCTATCGCGATCGCGGCAGGCTGAGAGTTTTTGTTGCCGATGCGCTGGATAAGAATCTGGATGAAGTTACTAGGGGCTGTCATCAATTGAATCCCTAAGTCAAGAGCCGTAAGGGTTTCAGCCCCTAGCCTTGTTTGTTTTTAAAGGGCGCGTACTCCCCACTGCATAAGGCTTCTAGAGATTAATTGATGACACGCCCTAGCGATCGCGACAACCTCGAAACCGTCGTCTACGAACTGATCGGCTGGGCGGATGCGAAAAAGCGCCTGCAGGATTTGTACAACTATTTCTGTGAGGAGAATCCCGAGCATCCGTTTAGCCAGACGATCGCCGAGTCGATCGGCATGGCTCCGACGAACCTGAGCTGCTATCGCCGATCAATTTCGCAGTTCGTCTGGCGTGATCGGGATATGGCGCGGCTGGGCGAGTGCATCGCGGCGGCGGGGACGGTGGCGATCGCGGCGGCGGTGTCGGGGATGGGCAGTTTGGGCA
>CALCTI010000294.1 GCA_937894105.1 uncultured cyanobacterium | reverse complement strand
GGGGGAGCGATCGCCATCGGGTTGCCTGGTCTAGCAGGGGCACCCAAGATTCAAAATTAGTGTGAAGTTTGACAGTCATTGCCGCAGAAATAATTAATTTTTGGGGGCTCTATTTGGGGTGCTTATGGGGCGATCGCCGGTTATTTCACCCTAAGCCGTTCGGATGAGCCACGGCAGCAAAACCAATTCAGCCGATAAACTACACTCAAACCTGGTTGCATGAATAACCGCCGCACCAGACCATTTTTAAGCACCACCCACTGAGCACAACGAAACGATATGGGGTCTTGGATACTACCAACAATTAGCGAACTGCTTGGGAGTGCGGATCCCAATGCCCCCTCCGGTAGCTTATCCGCTGAACAAGGCTGGCGCGGGGCGATCGCCACATCCGCCTACATGCTCCAGTCCTACATCCAAAACACCGTAGACAGTGCCGATGTGGATACCCCCTGCTGGCATATGAATGCAGACGAGGGAGCGAACCCGGGCCCTTCGCCGGAAGAGATGCGCTTGAAAACGACCCAGGGGTTAATTTTGACGGGGTCGCTGCCCGTGTTTGACTGTCCGCAAATTTTGGAGCATTTCTCCACCTGGGTTTGCAGCGTGCCCACTTGGCAATCCCTGTGGCAGCGTCCGGCAGATATTGGTTCGGTTTTTGCGGAAGAAATTGTCGGGCGAGTTAATGGGGTAAACGAGGGCGATCGCCCCAACCGCCCTATCACCCTATTGCCAGCGGATCCCCTAGGGCGTGAATGCTTTGCCCTAATATTGCTACCCCACGTCAGCCTCGCCCTGGTGTGCGAGCACGCCGACGACGGCACCCCCATTAACTTTCAATTTTCCTTTTCCCCAGCGGTTATCGAAGAAGCGTGGCAAAGCTTGCGCGCCCGTATCGCCATCACCAGCGGTCACCATTTAAAACAGCTCGATAACCTAGTTGCGCAATTTCCCCCAGTGGAGCCGCGCTATGACACGGTGATGGAATTTGGGCAGTTAATGTGGCGGGCAGTGCCAGCATCGGGCACCTCTGGGACGGTCCCAGAGTCAGACTATATTGGGGAGCCTTTTGACAGTGCGTAGATAAACGCCCATAGTGCCCAAGCAACACCGGTTAATGCAGCTTACGACCCATCGAAAAGCACCCCCTCTGGTGGTTCCCCCTCTGATAGCGGTATTTTTGGCAGCGATGACGTGGCATTTCTACGAGCCTTTGCCCATGGAATTCGTACGCCGTTGACTACCATTCGCACCTATACCCGCCTGCTACAGCGCAAGGATTTGGCGGCGGACGTGCAGCGCCACTTGGGCAAAATTGACCGGGAATGTTCTGAGCAAATTGACCGCTTTGACCTAATTTTTAAGGCGGTGGAAAACGAAACCTGCGATGGCAATTCCCCACCCACCCTGCATCCGTTTTGCCTGAAAAAAATGATTACCGAAGGGGAAGATCGCTGGCAGCATCAGGCAGAACGCCACAATCTCACCTTCGCCGTTAGTGCCCCGCCGCTGATTCCACCGATCGCCGGAGACTGTGATTTGCTGGACCAAATGTTGACGGAGCTGATTGAAACCTTAATTCGCAGCTTACCGGCGGGTAGCCATATTGCCCTTGACGTGATTCCGGCGGGCGATCGCCTTAAGCTCGAACTGGTCTGTGAAGATTCGCGACATCAGCATGGCTGGCTGGGGTGGGGACATACCTCCTTCCAGGCGATCGGGCGACTGTTAGCTTTTCAGCCCGAAACCGGCAGCGTTAGCCTTAATTTGGACGTGACTAAAAACCTATTCCAATCCATCGGCGGCAAACTAACCGTACGCCATAGCCCCCAGCGCGGCGACGTGGTGACCATCTTCCTGCCCGTGGATAACACCCCCGCCACGATCAAAACTTCGAAAAATTCCTGGTTCGTATAGGTCAGTTCACCCCCTTACCACTCAATTATTGAGGGTCCTGAAGGGGCAGGTTAGCTTGGAAAGAGTTAGTATTTCCTGGTTTTGCCATGCCGCCCATATCCCGCTCCATGCTGTCGGCGATCGCCCCTATTTTGCTGTTGGGAGCCGCGTGGGGATCGGCGACGATTCCTCCCGTGGCGGCTCAGGAAGAGACGGTGCCAGACAATTGGGCCGTGTTGGTTAATCAGGCGATCGTGCAGCGAGATTTCCAACGGGCGCTGGAGCTTCAGGAGCGAGCTCTGGCAGCAACGAGCCCCGATGATAAGGATGAAATTGGCGACCTGCTGGACGGCATTAGTCAGGCTCAGTTAGCCCTGGGACAAAACCAAAGCGCCCTGGATACCATGCAGCGATATCTGGAGCTGACGGAGGGACATATACCCTTGACGATGCTCGGACGGGCTGGGCTGGGGCATTTTCGGCTGGGGCGCTACGACCGAGCCGCTGAGCTGTTGGAAATGGCGATCGCCGGTTGGGAACGGCAGCGGGAGGGGGAAGAGGCGGATCTAAATAAAATCACCCTACTGGAGCAACAGTCTTACCTGTATCGGCTGATGGTTAAGACTCTAATTGCCGACGGAAAAACGGACGAGGCCCTAGTGTGGGCAGAACGAGGCCGGGCGCGATCGCTGGTGGAATTACTGGTGCAGCGGGCAAAGGGCAAAGCACCAGCGACGCCCCTGCCTACTTTGGAGGGCATTAAGGCGACGGCGCGATCGCAAAAAGCCACCCTGGTGGTGTACGCCATCCTAAGCCACACCGACAAAATTTACGGCGACGATCTGGAAGATGACACGTTATTGGGCATTTGGACCGTCTCGCCCACGGGAACAATCAATTTTCAAACGGTGGACCTGCGCACTCGGGATATCGAATCCCTCACCGAGCTGGTGCAAGAGACCCAAAGCGCCGTCACCTCCCCCTTTCCGGTGCCCAATATTCCCCAACTTCAGCAGCTTTACGGCGTGCTGATCAATCCTGTCGCCCAATATTTGCCGACGGATCCCAGCGATCGCGTCATCTTTGTCCTTCAGGGGCCCCTATACCTAATTCCCATCGCCGCTTTACAGCCTAAGAAAGGGGCTTATTTAATTGAACGCCACACCATCGGCACGGCTCCGTCGGTGCAGGCGTTGGGCTTAGCGGCGGACCTAAAAAAACAGCGGGGCAATACCCTAAAAGGCGGGCTGGTTGTGGGCAACCCTGAGCTAAAGCCCCTGGTGCCGGTAGGGCGCGATCGCTCCCCAGAACGGCTGAGCTCCCTCCCCGGTGCAGAATCGGAGGCGGAAATTATTGCTAAGCTTCTAAATGCAGAACTGTTGCTCACGGACGAAGCCACCGAAAGTCGCGTGCGCCAGACAATTCAGACTCAACCCATTTTGCATTTTGCCACCCACGGGCTACTGAACCTAGACGCCAACCTAAACGAATTTGGCCTGCCTGTGGACCCAAACGCTCGCACGGCGCGAGAGGGGGGCGTGGTAGTTTCTCCCGGCGGCGTCATTGTGGGCGAGGGGGTATTTATTAACGGCGTAGATGCCAATATTGCCCTGGCGCGGGAGGGGGTGGTGCGTCCAGCGGTACCGGGAATTTTAGCCCTAGCGGCGGATGACTCGAACGACGGACTATTTAAAGCCACGGATATTGCCCAACTCCAGTTACAGGCCCATATGGTGGTGCTCAGCGCCTGCGATTCTGGGCGGGGGCGGGTTACCGGCGAAGGGGTGGTGGGGTTGGCGCGGTCCTTTATGGCGGCGGGCATTCCCACGGTGGTGGCGTCCCTGTGGAAAGTGCCCGACGATGCCACCCGCACCCTAATGGTGGCGTTTTACGAAGGGCTACTGGACGGGCAGGACAAAGCTCAGGCGTTGCGATCGGCCATGTTAGCCACCCAAAAAGAGTACCCCGGCATTCGAAACTGGGCAGCGTTTACGGTTCTAGGTACTCCCGACTAATAATCGCCCGGCTAATAATCGCTCGGCTAATCGCTGTTATCCGCTTCAGCCACTTCAGCCGCCGTGTCAGCCGCCGATTCAGCAATGGTTTCGTAAGCATTAGAAACACTAGATCCGTTGACGGCGTGATTTTTTTCGCCATTGACGCCGTTAACGCTGCCATTGGCTGCCTTGTCAGTGTTTATGGATTCCGGGGCGATCGCCCCCCCTTCACTTTTTCCACCGCCACTATTCTCAGCCACAAACTCAGGATTACGCTTGGAAAATCCCCAAGAAAACACCGCCGCAATAAACGTAATCA
>CALCTI010000293.1 GCA_937894105.1 uncultured cyanobacterium | reverse complement strand
CCGAGCACGAATTTCAGGTGTCGGCGTTCTCCCGGTCCATCGGTGTTACCGATGTGTCGGCTTCCTACTTAATCAGTCCGCTGATGAAGCTTGTGGGGCGCGGGGATACCACCACGGTTGATGCCTTTCTATCGCCAATTTTGCGGCGCTATGTGTCCCAGGTTGAACAGGAATTGCAAGGGAACACGGCGTCGAATCCTGTACCCACTAATCAATTATTTTTTATGCAATCCAATGGTGGATTGACAGCAGCGGCGGATTTCCAGGGCAAGGACAGCATCTTATCGGGACCAGCGGGGGGGATTGTCGGGGCAGTGCAAACCTGTGAAGCGGCGGGGTTCCACAAAATTGTCACCTTTGATATGGGGGGTACGTCCACCGACGTGGCGCGTTATGCGGGGGAGTATGAGCGCCAATTTGAGACCACGGTGGCGGGGGTTCGGCTGCGGGCTCCCATGATGGCGATCCATACGGTGGCAGCGGGGGGCGGTTCGATTTAGCAGTTTGATGGTCAGCGCTCCCGGGTGGGGCCCGCCTCGGCGGGGGCGAACCCTGGTCCGGCGGCGTACGGGCGAGGTGGTCCGCTGACGGTGACCGATTGCAATGTGATGTTGGGCAAGTTGCAGCCCGCTTTTTTTCCCCAGGTGTTTGGTCCCGATGGCGATCGCCCCCTAAACCTAAAAACAGTTCAAGAAAAATTTATACGACTTGCCCAAGAAATTGACGCAGCAATGGGGGATAGGCGATCGCCGGAAGCGGTGGCAGCGGGATTTTTGGCGATCGCTGTGGAAACCATGGCTAATGCCATCAAAAAGATTTCCATCCAGCGGGGTTACGATCTCACGGAATACACCCTCTGTTGTTTTGGCGGTGCCGGCGGACAACATGCCTGTGCGATCGCGGAATCTTTGGGAATGTCTCGCATTTTTATTCACCCCTATGCGGGAGTTTTGTCAGCCTTTGGAATGGGTTTAGCCGACCAGCGAAAAATTGCAGAGCGAGCCGTTGAAAAAACATTAGAGCCAAAAATTGAAGCGCAACTTAAGCAAATTTATGCTGAATTATCTGAGAGTTTAAGGTTAGATTTCTCTGGGGATTTATCTCATCTTTCTCAAGTAAAAAGCTTGCGATTGCGATACGCCGGAACGGATTCGCCGTTGGTGGTTTCTTTTAGTTCTTTTGATGCCATGAAGGGGGAGTTTGAGTCTCTTCATCGTCAACAATTTGGGTTTATTTTGCCAGACAAAAGTTTGGTGGTTGAGGTGATCGCGCTGGAAATTATCGAAACAATGCCCATCCCGCCTGAGAAAAAACTGGAGCGATCTCGCCCTCAAAGTCAAGCACCAAAATCAGTAGAAACGGTTCAGGTTTACACAAAAGATCAATGGCATGAGGCACCGGTTTTTCAGCGGGATTCACTTCAGCCTGGGGATTCTATTTCTGGTCCGGCCTTGATTATTGAACCCACTGGGACGAATGTGGTTGAGCCTGGTTGGGGAGCGGTTGTTAATGGGTTGGGTGGGCTGGTTTTCTGCGTTAAGGCTGACCTAGAGGCGCTGCCCCTGGAACCTCGCCAAAGGGTCAAGGACCCTCTGGACTCCCGAGGTGATCAGCCGGATCCGGTTTTGTTGGAAATTTTTAATGGGATTTTTGGGGCGATCGCCGATCAAATGGGTTTAACTCTCCAAAAAACCAGCTATTCGGTCAACATCAAAGAACGTCTAGATTTTTCCTGTGCCATTTTTGATGCCGCCGGAAATCTAGTGGCCAACGCTCCCCATATGCCGGTCCACCTCGGCTCCATGGGTGAAAGTATCTTGTCTTTGATGCGCGATCGCCAAGCCCATTTCCAACCGGGCGACGTGTATATTGCCAACAATCCCTACAACGGCGGCACCCATCTCCCCGATATCACCGCCATCACGCCGGTCTACTTAAATCCCACCGACTCAGCCCCCACCTTCTATGTGGCATCCCGCGGTCACCACGCCGATATTGGCGGCATCACCCCCGGCTCCATGCCCCCCACCAGCACCACCATCCACCAGGAAGGAATTTTGCAGGATAACCATCTCCTGGTGCGCAACGGCGAATTTCTGACCGAATCCCTGACCGAAATCCTTACCGCCGGCCTCCACCCCGTCCGCAACACCACCCAAAATATTGCCGACCTCCAAGCCCAAATCGCCGCCAATGAACGGGGTACCCGCGAGCTGCAACGCATCACCCGCACCTACGGCAAAACCACCGTC
>CALCTI010000292.1 GCA_937894105.1 uncultured cyanobacterium | reverse complement strand
GGCTGAAACCCTCACCGCTATTGGGCTTGAGATTTAATTGATGACAGCCCCTAGTGTTTAAGGTTACCCATGACTGTTATGGGTCAATTTACAGGCATTAAAATTGGCCGGCATGCTTGGCAAGCATTACTTTAGAGTTTAAGCGATCTTTTGGGGCGAAATTGTAGGGGCAAGTTTTACACAGTATTTTCATAGAAAGATCTCGTTAAAAAGCAGAATTCAGATGTAACTTTTTAGCGTAAACCTGTAGGGATCTATGAGCAGAAGATTCAGTAACTTTGGCGACGATTTTTGACTGTTTTCAAGAATTCTATTGATTTTTTGCTGGGAATTTTAAGGTTAAACAGAACAGAATTCCTGTGGTAGTATACCTACGGTTTATAAAACGAAATATTTCACCAATTTCTAGTACAAATATCTTGGTGATTTGTTCCCTTTCCCTGGAGGATTTAACGTGCAGGTTGGTATCCCCACCCCCCTTGATTCGCTACAAAATCAGCGATCGCCCGAGCCAGATTCGCAAAAGCAACCCCCTCAAGATCAATCTTCCCAAAAAAAAGCCGCCTACGAAGGACGCCTTCCTTTTACCGTTAAACAGGTTAGAGATGCGATTCCTCCAGAATGTTTTCAACCCTCTCTTCCGCGATCCCTATCCTATTTATTCCTAGATGTTGGCATTATTGCCGGTCTATATGGAATTGCCCATTATTTAGATTCCTGGTTTTTTTGGCCCTTGTTTTGGGCTGCCCAAGGAACCATGTTTTGGGCCCTGTTTGTGGTGGGTCATGACTGCGGTCACCAGTCTTTTTCCCGATACAAATGGGTTAATAATTTAATTGGACATTTGTCCCACACGCCCATTTTAGTGCCCTACCATGGCTGGCGAATTAGTCACCGTACTCACCACGCAAATACGGGCAATATTGAAACTGATGAAAGCTGGCATCCAATAACAGAAAAAGGCTATGAGGATATGGAGGGATACGTGAAATTCATTCGTTTTCAAATGATTTTATTCCTATATCCTTTCTACTTGTTTAAGCATTCTCCAGAACGAGGCGCCGCGAGCCATTTTCTTCCCGACAGCCCCCTATTTAAGCCCTCAGAAAAATGGGACATTATCACCAGCACTTTTTGGATTTGCGCCATGATTGCTGGGCTGGGGTTCCTAACGTTTCAGTGGGGAGCAATGTGGCTCTTTAAATACTATCTAATGCCTTATATTGTGTTCGTAATGTGGCTAGACTTAGTCACCTATTTGCACCATACGGATCCGGAAATCCCCTGGTATCGCGGCAAGGACTGGTACTTCTTTAAGGGCGCATTGTCTACCATTGACCACGACTACGGGTTTATCAACAATATTCATCACAATATTGGAACTCACGTGGCTCACCATATTTTCCTAAACATTCCCCACTATCATTTAAAGACAGCAACGGAGGCGATTAAGCCCGTTTTAGGCGAGCATTACCGCAAGTCGGAACGCTCTGTTTGGGATGCGTTTTGGAAGGCCAAGGAAACTTGTCATTACATCGATAATGAAGGTTCCCCAGCTTTCTATAAAGCGGACAATAGCCAACAAAAATAGCTGGCAAAAATATAGGGTGCGTGCCAACGCACCGGCAAAGACTTTAAGTTTTGAACGGTGCGCCCTACTTTGACTGCCTTATTGAGCTCATCTAGAAGCTAGCTGGTAGGGATTGAGATAAGGATTTAAATTCTGAATGGTGCGTTTTATGCGCCCTACGCACCCTACGAAATTTTAGGTGTTGGTGATTCTAATAGGGGGGATTGGCTTTGGCGGCGTTGGTGGCTTGGGTCACCTGGTCGGAATCTTGCTGGAGCTGCTGGCGACCGTTGCGAATAACCCGCAGCATTTCGCTGAGCTGCCGTTCAATATTGCTTAGAACCCGGTCAGCGTAGTCGTCGGCACCGTCTTGGATGGCTTCGCACTCGGCGATCGCCGTTCGCCGCAACTCTTCCAACTCCAAAATCGTACTTTCCCGCGTTTGGTCCAGCTCCGCCAACAATTGCTGTCGAGCAACGGCACACTCCTCATCCACCTGTTGCCGCAAAATTTCCGCATCCATTTGCGCCTGACGCATCACCGCCGTTTCTTCCACAGACCGCGACGCCTGCTGCTTCGCCATACCAATAATTTCCTGAGCCTGGCGTTGGGCCTCCGTCAAAATTTGCTCCCGCTGACGCACGATCGCTTCCGCTTCCCGGAACGCCGCCGGTAAACTCAAGCGAATCGTATCCAACTGGTCCAGAAGCTGTTCCTCATCTACCAAGGTACGTCGCCCAAAAGGCACCCGAGGACTATCAAGCACCATCTCCTCAAGGCGGTTCAGTTCCAGTTGAATATTGCTGCCAGTGTTACCCGCAGCACCGGCTGAATCATTGCCACTATCTGCTGCGCCGTTGGCATTATTCACCGGATCGGGAGGATTGGGTCCCTGGATTACCGTTTCAGGGGCGGCCGTACCTACGGCTCCCGCTGGGGAATCAGAGGGTGCGTTGTTGGTTGCGGCACCGGAGGGACTGTTGGAAAACATTGCTGGATTTCTGTAACAACAGGGGATGGAACTAGGTGATCCACAGGACCACCAAAGCGAGCGACTTCTTTGACAACGCTACTACTCAGAAAACTATAGTCGCTGCGGGTCGCTAGAAAAAGAGTTTCAATATCGCCGTTTAGGGTTTTGTTAGTGTGCGCCATTTGCAGTTCCGCTTCAAAGTCTGACATAACTCGCAAACCGCGAATTAAAACTTTGGCGTTCATGCGTCTGGCATAGTCCACCGTTAACCCCGAGAAGGAGTCAGCGTCAACGTTAGGCAAGTGCGCCGTGGATCGCTGAATTAAGACCACCCGTTCTTCCACAGAGAAGAGGGGGGTTTTAGCGGGATTTTTTAAAACCGCTACCACTAGCCGGTCAAAAAGCTGTGCCCCTCGCTCCATAATATCCAGATGTCCCAAGGTTATGGGGTCAAAGCTTCCTGGATATACGGCGACGAGATTGACCACAGGGGGGTAAGGGTAGGGTTTGCCTAAACGATGATTTGGAGAAGAGAGTGTTAAGTACAGACTAACAAGGGATGGACTACGGGGCAGTCCAGCGCGACGGCTCAATGACTTCCAAGTAGGACGGCGCTAGTAAATAGAATTGCTCCTCAAAGCGAATGGCCCAGGTGTTGTGCGATCGCCGTTCCATCACCAAGCCCTCTGCACCGAGGGTAAGCACCGTGGGAGGGCGCAACATGGGCATTGGGTCGGCGGTTTTGACAAAGTTCGGTAGGGCGATAAGGCGAACGCGGCAGCCAACGGTGATTTCTGGCGGCGGGGAGGTAGTTGGTGGTCAGAGTGGAGGTTATAGGGGGAGGGAGGAGGGCGAGGAAGTGAGGCGGGGGGTGTTGAGGGAGATGGTGGTCGAGGCGCAGCCGCCGTCGAGAAGGG
>CALCTI010000291.1 GCA_937894105.1 uncultured cyanobacterium | reverse complement strand
ATCGGATGGCTGACCTTGACGCCTTGCGATCGCCACCTTCTCCACCGCCCTGCCCAGCCCGGCGATCGCCAAAATCGATCCCAACATGCCTACGGAATACCCCCACATGGTGCCAGCGTGCCCCATGAGCAACACCGCCACCCAGCCATTCAGCAGCCATAACGGCGGCAACGCTAAAGCTACGAGCGCCCACCACCATTGCTGATGCCACTGACTATGCAGATCCCCCGACTGTTTGGATTTTTGATAGTGATAGTGCCATTGCCAGCGCAGGGTTAAGGCAGAAGCGGCGATCGCCAGCACCAGGTAAGTGTGAATCATGGCTGCCCTCGCCGTAGCTGCTTGAGCTGATGAATTTGCTCCGCCAGAGACTCAATGCGGTCCAAACTGACAGAGTCCAACTCATTAGCAAACGCCGCCACCATATCGGAATTGCTAATAGCCATAAAGCGGTTCAAATGTTCGTAAGCCTGGAGTGCCTTAGCCCGCTCCCGCGAAACCGTCACATGCCAATAGCTAACCCGTCCAGAACGCTGCCGCTGGACCCACCCCTTCTGCTCCAGCCGCTTCAGCACCGTCAGCACCGACGCCTGGGTTAGTTCACGGTTCGGGTCATCTAAAATTTGGTCCAATACATCACGAGCTGTGGAGCCAGAGGTTACCCAAAGGATATCCACAACTTCTTCCTCAAGGGATCCTAAAGACAGCCGCACAGGGTCTGGGAGAAACTCGGACATACACAGGGGGGCGACAGAGGCTTTAAAAAATACCGAGCAAGGTTTACCTAAAAACCAGAAAATAATTTCACGGGTGAAATTACAAACTTAAGGTGACTTAGATTATGCCATTGCCCCTAATCTATAGGGAAATAACGGTAAAAAGTTCATTGGATTTCTCGCATTTATCTTCGCGCTTATCCTAAATCTTCTATTGGTTTTGCCAATTGAATAAGGCTGAGAGACAAGGAATTCCAATGTTTTGGATCGAGGCAAAACATGACATTGCACGATCGAGAGATGGTAGCGAGCACCATGTCGTTCGAACCTGCCTGTTTCAATCCCTGAGAGCTAGTTTATAAAGTAAATCTAAATCCCTGCGTAATAGAGAATGGCTGTGGATTAGACTCCTATTCTCGAAATGAGGTCACCATCCCCATGAAATCTCTGCCA
>CALCTI010000290.1 GCA_937894105.1 uncultured cyanobacterium | reverse complement strand
CCCAACTCCGCCCAATTTTTTTGCCCCCCTTTTTCGCCCACCCGGTAACCGTTCAAGTCCTTGGGCAAGTAAATGGGAATACCAAGCTGCTGGAAATGGGCTGGAATTGGCGGCGGTAAGGCTTCGGCGTACAGGTAGCGATCGCCCCAGAGCCAGCGGTTTTCAGTGCGCACTAACCATGGAGGCTGGCTTGACCATAGCTTTGACCATAATCCTGCCAATCCCTGCGGCGCGGGCGATCGCTCCCATACCCACTCCTCCAGCACCACATCAACACCGCCCCCCATTAATTGCCCTAGCTTTGCCATTTGACGCTCCCTCGCCATTGGCGGCAAATCCTGCGGACTCGGCTCCACCAACGCTACCCTTGCCCCTCGGCTTGCGGCAAACTGTGCTCCCTGGCGAGCCCCATCGGCGCCTCCCAAAATTACCCAGTCATAGCGATCAATGTAGTCAAACAATACGAAAGCCCCCGTCACTGCGGCGTCCCCCTACTCCCCTACAAAGCTCTTACAAAAGTTGCTTGTAAACAAGGGTTGCGCCAGGTGAATGGTCATAGGGAATCGGTTAGGCGGGGCAAAAACCGGGATACACTGTTGCCGTATTAGCGAATGAGGACGAGAAAATGCCGGTTGCCGTTGGCGTAGTTGAGTCATTGGGATTTCCCGCAACCCTGGCCTGTGCCGATGCCATGGTGAAGGCGGCGCGGGTGACGCTGGTGTTTTTTGACAAGGCAGAAAAAGGGAATTTTTATGTGGCCGTACGCGGTCCCGTATCAGAGGTAAACCGATCCGTAGAAGCGGGGATTTTGGCTTCGTCGGAGACAATGGGCGGCAAGGTGATGAGCCATTACATCGTGCCAAACCCGCCACCGAATGTGGAAGAGGTGTTGGATATGATCTACACCGACAAGGTGGATCCGTTCAGATTTTAGGTGCTAGGGTGCGTCATCCAATAAATTCAGCAGCCTTCTACAGTGAGAAAATCCGCGTCCTGTTTAAGAAAATAGGCGTTGCTGAATTTGAGGAGGTAGGGCGTGTTGCTTTTCACAACGCACCGTAGAAGATTAACTCAGTGGCGGTGCGTTGCTAGGGCAACACACCCTACCGGTGTAATGCTGTTTCC
>CALCTI010000289.1 GCA_937894105.1 uncultured cyanobacterium | reverse complement strand
ATCATTAAATTACAGTGATCGGCGGGGGCTTGTACCTGGAGTGTTTCCTTCGCTAGGTTGAGGCGATAGCGCAGGTATTTAATCAGTTGTCGCAGCTGGACATGGTTCAGCGCCGACCGAGGCACCAAAACAACCAGCCCGTCCCCTTGGGAGGTCAATCCCTGCTCCAAAGTACCCTGCAAATTTAGGGTCACCTCTTGCCACTGGGCATCGGTCAGATCGCCGTCGTAGCGAAAAGACTGTAGGGTTACTCCTGCGGACCAAGCGCCGCGCACCAAAATGGGAAGCTGTTCCGCCACCTGACGAATTTTGCCAAGGATTTGCGGATCTGCCCCTTCCACCTCCAATCCCAACTGGGTAGCCATACCCCAAGTCTTAACGTCCTCCACCAGCTGTAAGTAATGGGGCTGATCACCATTGGTGGCTTTGACTAAATGGGCGGAGGGATTGTCTGTGTAGCACAGGGCAAACACGGCGCGGTCGGGATACAGCAAAAATGGAGCGGCGTGGTTAAGTCCCGAAAACGGCACGATGTTGAGGGCGTCCACCTGCCAGCGATCAAAAGCGGTGCGGCTAAACAGACCACTGGTAATCCAGTCGCCGTGTTTGACATCTAAAATGATGGGAATATGGGCAGGAATTGCCTTTAAAATTCGTTCTAGCAGAGCAATTCCAGGTGCTCCCAATGATAAGTAAATATCCAAAGTGGGCTTGTAGGCACAAACTAAATCGGCAGTTTCTTCAATAACTTTTAGCAGCCACGTTTCCGCATTTTGTAGATTTTCTGTCTCCTGTTTTTCCAGGTCAATATTTGCCAAGGGCACCTTGGAATCTAGAGGCGATCGCCCTGATTCTCTGTCTTTTTCCCAGGATAGAAATTTTGGACTAGGGTCTAAACCGATACACAGCAAGCTTTCATTTTTGGCGATCGCAGCGCTCAGTTTTTGGCAAAAAGTTTGGGTGGAAGCAACAGAAAGGGGCATTGTATCTAGCAATAAATGTGGTGAGGTGGAAGGTTGGACCCAAGGCTTTAAAGCCAAATCTTGACTGTAAGTCTTGAGTTAAAAGTGAAATCAAATCTTGGAATAATAAAAGTTCCTGAACTTACCAGTGTCTATGGGAAACAGTATTTTTGCTTTTCATAGGTTTCGAGCAAGTTAGTCGGTGAATTCATAGGGAATTGATATGAACTAACGAAAAAATCATTTAAAAAATCAAATAAAACTTAGACGAAACCCAGATAAAACATAGAGCCCCGCGTCCCAGTTGGGCAATCCCAACAAATAAAGAAACTTTAAAAGGGCGTCCCCGAAGCCAAAATCAAGGCTATAGCTGAGGAGATACGGCACCTATGGACGATTCATTCGGACGATTTCTTTGGACGTTTTTTAAGTGGGTGCGTTTCCCTTTCACCTAGGGCGTGTCATCAATTAAGCTTCAGAAGCTGTACACAGTGGAAAGTACGCGCCCTTTGAAATAAAAATACTAGGGGATGAAGCCCTTGCTGCTACTGAGTTTGAGATGTAATTGATAACAGCCCTAGTTCGGTTGAATAAGCGAGGATCAACTTTGTGGTCACGGATTATGGCATTTGTCTGGCAGTTGGCGGGGTATTTGTGGCGCTAGCGGCGATCGGCGGTATTGATGGCGCTGAATTTGAGACAGAGTTTGACTTTGACGTGGGCGATCGCAACCGCCCCGGTGTCCCGCGTCCTGCTTATTTACCGTGGATTTTTCGCGTTTTAAAAGTACTGCTTTCTCTAAAGTTTTGGACTTTTGGACTGTGCTTTTTTGGGGTAGCAGGGTTGTTATTAAGAATTCTATCCCCAGGGCTGCCCGTAACCGTAGAAGTGGGGGTGGCGATCGCTATTGGTGTGTTTTGTGGCGGCACCACGGTAGGGCTTTTAAGGTGGTTAAAAAATCAAGAGCAAGCCAATAGTTTATTAACCACCGATGACTGGATAGGAGCCTGTGGAATTGTAGAAATTCCCTTCGATCAAGACAGTCGAGGAAAGGTCAAACTGGAGGTGAAAGGAACACAAGTTAGAATTCAATCGCGAACATCGGAAGTTAAAAATTTTGAAAGAGGAGAGAGGGTTGTGGTTATTCGAGTTGAAGATAATAAGGCATGGATTGTGGCAGAAGATAGTGTTCGCCCCACCCCTTCGGAGCTGCCATCCCAATAATTTTCTGGAGTCTAAATCTTCCTAGAAAATCCTAAAGAAGCCTCCAAAAATATAATTGGTCACGATCAGCAAAATCAATTAATTAAAACCTATTAATTATGTCTATCCCCAGTGTCCCATTACAACCGTTAAGAAGCACTGTCGGTCAAGTTAAACCTTTTGATTTAGAGGATTATTATTCTCCCATAGAGCTAAAGGAAAATAATAATCAAGCGTCTTTGCTGACAACAACGGAGGTTACTGCATTCCAAGCCAAGCCTATTTCACCGGTTCTGGCTCAGCAGGGTAGTAGTCCTTTGGGAACAGCTTTAATGGTGTTTGTTCCCATCGTTGGAGTTGGGTTTATTTTCTGGTTGCTCAACACAACGATTCGCATTTGTGACCCCAATAAAATTTTAGTTATTTCGGGACGCCAACAAACCGTAAACGGGCGAAAGGTCGGCTATCGAGTGGAGTTTGGTGGGCAAACTTACTGTATTCCAATTTTGGAAACGGTTAAAAGTATGGATATGCGCACCATGCCCGTTCCTATTGAGGTGATTAATGCCTATGCAAAAGGGGGAACGCCGTTAAGTATTCAGGCGATCGCTAACGTGAAAATATCCAGCGATCCCATTATTGTTCGTAATGCGATTGAACGATTTTTGGACCGGAATCCAAAGGAAATTCGGCGGGTGGCTCGGGAAACCTTGGAAGGCAATTTGCGAGGCGTTGTGGCCACATTAACGCCGGAACAGTTGAATGAGGATCGGCTAGAGTTTGCCGAGCGAATTGCTAAAGATGTGGACGATGATTTGGCAAAATTGGGCTTACATTTAGATACTTTAAAAATTCAAAGTGTGTCCGACGATGTGGACTATTTAGACTCCATTGGGCGTAAGCAAATTGCGATGATTTTGCGGGATGCGGAAATGGCTGAATCCGATGCGATCGCCGCCGCCGAAACCACCGAGGATGACTGTAAACGCCAGTCAGAGGTAGCAAAAACCCAAGCCCAAACGTTAGTTCAAGAGAAAGAAAATGAGCTGCGGGAGATCAAAGCAAAGCTAGAAGAAACGGTGCGAGAAGCGGAAGAACGTACCCAGGCAGCGGCAGAAACGGCGCGGGCAAGGGCGGAACAAAAACTGCAATCTATTCGAGCAGAATTGGCGCGGTTACGATTAGAAGTGGAAGAAATTTTACCCGCCCAAGCCCGTCAAGCAGCCCAAGAATTATTGGCGCGGGGCGAGGCATCTAGCTTGGCAGAAAATGCTCGGGCTTCAGCCATGGCGACTACATTACTAACAAAAGTGTGGGAAAACACGGGCGAAAGTGCCGCTGAATTATTTGCTTTACAACAGATTGATTTAATTTTAGAAAAAGCAGCTCAAGTGCCTGAACGGTTGAAGCTTTCTCGGGTTAATGCGATTGACCGAGGCGACGGGAAAACTTTAGCGGGGTTGGTTAATATTTACCCGGCGATTGTCACCCAATTTTTGGCACAGGTAGAGGAAACCTTGGGAATTAATTTAATCGGAAAGACGCCTTTGCCAAGTGCCCTATCCCAAGAAAAAATTCAGGCGATCGGGGGGGAGGGATCGTTAGAGAGTAGCTCAGATACTGATTCTGATACCCCTCCAGAAATCACGTAGATTTCTAATCGTATTTTCAGGCTTTATCCTTTTAGATTTTGATTTTTTACAATTATGTTTCCAATTTTAATTACGCTATTGTCTACGGCTGGGTTGAGCGTTTTTGCCGTTAATCTAATTATTCGTAATTTGCTCTATATTTGTGAGCCCAGTGAGGTGTTAATCTTCGCTGGAGCCAAGCAAACGATTGAGAGCGATCGCGAAATTGGTTACCGGATTGTGAAAGGAGGAAAAAGCCTGCGAGTGCCTTTGTTTGATAAGGCATTTCGTATGGACTTAGCTAACACAATTATTGAGCTAAGAGTCTGTAATGCCTGCTCTAGGGGCGGTATTCGTTTATCCGTTGAAGGGGTTGCCAATATTAAAGTCGCCGGTGAGGAACCAACGATTCATAATGCTATCGAACGATTACTTGGGAAATCCCGCGACGAAATTGAACAAATTGCTCGGGAAACATTAGAAGGAAATTTGCGGGGAGTGTTGGCCAGTTTGACGCCCCAACAGGTGAATGAAGATTAAATTGCTTTTGCCCGCAGTTTGTTGGAAGAAGCGGAAGATGATTTAGAAATATTGGGCTTGGTGCTGGATAATTTGCAGATTCAGAATATTGCTGACGATGTGAAATATTTAGATTCCTTGGGGCGTCAGCAACAGGCTGAACTGTTGCGAGATGCACGCATTGCAGAGGCGGAAACCCAGGCGGAGTCGCAAATTAAGTCGGCGGAAAATGGTAAGAAAACCGCTTTAAAACGGATTGAAACTCAAGTAGCGATCGCCCAAGCGGAAGCGGATCGAAGGCTTAAGGATGCCCTCACCAAGCGTCAGGCTTTAGTGGCAGAAGCGGAATCAGATATTGCAGCGGCAGTGGCAAAAGCCGAGGCGAATTTAGAGGTGCAAAAAGCCCGTATTGATCAGGTCCAAGCCCAGCTGCAAGCGGATGTGATTGCCCCAGCAGAAGCGGCCTGTGCATTGGAAATTGCAAAGGCGAAGGCGGACGCGTCTAAGATTATTGAAGAGGGACGGGCGCGGGCAGAAGGGATTCAGGAATTGGCGCGATCATGGGCGGCGGCGGGTCCCTATGCTCGCGATGTTTTTCTGTTTCAAAAAATTGACCAACTGCTACAAACGTTGGTGGAAACGGTTCCGGAGGTGTCGGTGCAGTCCGTTACAGTTGTGGATGGTTCCGGCGGCGATGCAGCCACTCAAGTTGCCACTTTTATAGAACAGTTGCGCCACATCACGGGCATTAATTTGGGGGGACAAATGCAGCAGTGGTTTGATACCCAGTCCCCATCAAAAAAAAAAATGATGGACTAGATGATGAATTATTAGATGAATTAACTAGCGATTAATCAAGCGACTAAGGGTTAGAACGGGACGATATTGACCTAAGCCAAG
>CALCTI010000288.1 GCA_937894105.1 uncultured cyanobacterium | reverse complement strand
TTTTCCCTCCACTATGTTCTTTCTTTTTGGTTTCTTTATCTTGGGTTGCTGGGTTGAGGGCGGAGTTGGCGGAGGCTTTGGGGGTGCCGGCGGACAAGATTGTGATGGAAACGCGATCGCTCAACACTCGACAGAATGCGATTTATACGACGCAGGTGTTGAACGGTATGGATATTAAGCGAATTTTGTTGGTGACTTCGGCGATCCATATGCCCCGGTCCTGGGCGATTTTCAAAAAGGCAGGGTTTGAACCGATCGCCGCGCCCACAGATTTTTTGGTGACGGATGCGGACAATGCGGAGCGGGGAAATACAGTGGAGGCGATCGCTCTAAACCTAATGCCTGATGCCGATAATTTACGAGGTTTGACCCGTGCTTTGAAGGAGTATGTGGGGACGTTTGTGTATTGGATTCGAGGCTGGCTATAGGCTGGCTATAAGGGTTATTGTCCGGGAGATTTTGGAGAGATGGTGTTGTAGATGGCGGAATAATCGTCGTTTTGCAAACCGGAATCGACCGCCTGGGCGGCTACCTGGGCGATCGCCTGGACGATGGTAGTCTCAACCCCGTAAGCTTCGGCGGCTTGGGCGAATAGGCGGGTGTCCTTAAGTAGGTGCTTGGTGGGGAAGTTAGGGTTGGCAAAGTTGCGGTCCACCATACGCTGGAGCTTTTTATCGAAGGTGGGGGCATATAGGGCGCTTTCCCGCAGGATGGTCATAAAAATATCTAGGTCGATGCCCGCCTGTTGCACCAATCCCAGGCTGGCGGCGAAACCGCTGGTTAGGCTGGCGATCAACTGATTTAGAGCAAGTTTGAGGGCGGCGGCACTGCCTACGGGACCGACCAACTGGGGCTCGGGTCCCAGGGTTTTGAGCAGAGGCAACTGGGCGTCCAATTGTTCCGGGGTGCCGCCTACCATCACTAGCAACGTACCGGTTTTAATTTGGGGAATACTGCCTAGCACCGGGGCTTCTAGGTAATTGCCCCCGGCTTGGGTAATAGCTTGGGCGATTTCTTTGGCTTCTTTGGTGGCGTTAGTGCCATTTTGGTTTACCGTTTTGCCTTTGAGAGCCGCTTTAGAGTCATTGCTTAGCAAGGTGCTTTGTAAGGCTGCGTAATCGCTAAGCAGGGTAAGGATAATCGGGCTGGCGGTAATGGCGACGGAGGCGGTGGGGGCGATCGCAATACGGGCATTTTCCTGCTGCACCACCTGGGATTTTTCTATAGTGCGGTTCCAAATCGTAACGTCGTACCCCGCTTCCGCAACTTTCACCGCCAGCGGAGATCCCATTAGCCCCATGCCCAATACGGTGACGCCCTTTGAATGTTCAGATACTGCCATGGTCTACGCCCAAAATTTGCCGAATATCGCACTTATCATGGCACGCTGCCGTCTTAATTTTGGGGGCGTTGGGGGAGGGTGGTGACCATCCAGCTTAGGAAAAATTGTACAAATAGGGTCAGGGAAATAGCGGGACCGGATGGGAGATCGAAAAAATAGCTGAGGTGAATACCGATGGTGCAGCCTAGAACGCCGAAGCTTGCCGCCAATGCTAAGGTGCGCCCGAGCGATCGCACCCACAAGGACGCCGTTATCGCCGGTCCCACTAACAGGGCCACCACCAAGATCGTCCCGGCAATTTTCATCGCCGTCACAACTGCCAAGGTTACTGCCCCCATTAATCCGTAGTGCAACACCCCCGTAGGCAATCCCGCAGCCGCAGCTCCAACCGGGTCAAAGGTGAAAAATAAAATTTCTTTGTAGTGGAGCACGAGCAAAATCAAAACCAGTGTCATGGCGATCGCCGCCTGCCCCATATCCCAATAGGTGACGCTCAGCACATCTCCAAATAAAAGCCCTTCCAGATCGACTCTGGTCTTAAGCAAGGAAATCAAAATAATGCCGATGCCAAAAAAGCTGGCGAAAGATAAAGCGATCGCCGAATCGGGGCGTACCCGTCCCTGGCGCTGAAGCCAACTGGCAACCCAAGCGCTAGCCATTCCTGAGCCAAACGCTCCGATGGTTAGATCCCAGCCTAGGCTATTGGCGATCGCCACCCCCGGAATTACCGCATGGGCGATCGCATCCCCTAGCAAGGAGAGCCGCAGCACCACCAAAAC
>CALCTI010000287.1 GCA_937894105.1 uncultured cyanobacterium | reverse complement strand
TGGTGCTGCTAACGATGGCAACGCCGAGCCAAATTCCGTCGCGCTTGAATAACCTGCGGCGCTGCGGTTTGGGATCCGGAGCGATCGCGGTTTCTGGGGTGTAGCTAGGGGGCGCTTGGGGGGCGCTGGAAGTTTCCATAACGGTAGAGAGGGATGGCTAGGGAAAGGATCTGCTTTAAACAGCAGCTTTAGCTTTTTTGAAGTTGATCTGTAGAGTTAATTCTTCTTGCTGTACTTAAAATGTGCCTGTAATGGTAGCTACCGATGGTGTGAGAACGCCGTGAAGGTGGTGGCGGCAACATAGTTTTTCTGGTGGGCAGCACAAGGGAAATATTATCATGGCTGTTTCTGTTTTTTTCGAGCCGAGACTTAAGGCAACGGTGTGTCGAGGGCGGTGGTTTGGGCTGCCAATAGGGTTTTAATGCCCAGCTCCGCGCCGTCTAGTAAGTCGTTGAGCTGGGCGCGGGTAAATTGATTCGCTTCGGCGGTGCCTTGCACTTCAATTAGGTCCAAGTTGCCGGTCATTACCACGTTCATATCCACGTCAGCGGCAAAGTCTTCGGGGTAATTCAAGTCCACAAAAGCTTGGTCTTCAATCAACCCGACGGAGATGGCAGCGATCGCCGATTTCAACGGCAGATCATTAATCAATCCGCGATCTTTCAGAGAATTCAACGCATCCACCAAGGCCACATAGGATCCGGTAATGGACGTGGTGCGGGTGCCTCCGTCCGCCTGGATTACGTCCGCGTCCACCAGTAGGGTAAATTCCCCCAATGCGTCAAAGTCTAGGGCGGCGCGCAGACTGCGACCAATAAGTCGCTGGATTTCTTGGGTGCGTCCCGACAGTTTCAGCGTTTCCCGGCGGTTGCGATCGCTCGTGGATCCCGGCAACATACGATATTCTGCCGTTAGCCAGCCCCGCCCCGAATCCTTCATCCACCGGGGCACTCCCTCCTCCACGGACACGGTACAGAGCACTTTGGTGTCGCCGCAGCTTGCCAACACTGAACCTGCTGCGTATTTGGTGTAGCCGCGCTGGAAGGAGACCGGGCGAATTGCAGTGGGCTGACGACCGTCGGGACGTTGCCAGGGCATGTGAAATCCTCAAGAAAATTACGGGCAGGGTAAAGCGTTTGGGAGTGTGTTTTTAGAGCTAGTTTATAAAGTAAATCTAAATCCCTGCGTAGTACAGGATGGCTAT
>CALCTI010000286.1 GCA_937894105.1 uncultured cyanobacterium | reverse complement strand
CGGGGGAGATGGAGAGGATGACCTACCCAACCCACTACCTAACCCGTCAGGAAAATCCTTTAACTGCACCCGGCTACAGGGTGATCCACCATTCGAGCTGGTGATCGCCGAAAACTACACCGTCGAGCAGTACACCCAATACAAGCTGACGGCAACCCGCATAGGGACATTCCGATCAGACGATGCCTATTGGGCCACGGAGACATCAGAGCCCGGCTTCGCAGAACCAATTCCCAGTAGCGAATGGGAGAACATTGGCAGTTACCTAGAGGATCGGGGTTGGCGACTAGAGCAGCGGCGAAGGATGGGAACGTGGACAACAGAGGAAACCTTTTTTAGAAACTCAATTTCAATAACAGTTTTCTTTTATGTCAAAGACGTATTTCGCTTGGGGTGGCAATGGGGCGGCGCTGGTGACAATGACGCCGACTTTCAGCACAACAAATGGATAACTCAAATCTTCTACAAGCTGGAAGTAAATTCCAGGGAAGAGAAGGATTTTATCCTCAAAAATCACCAATATGCGATGACATATCCTAACCGCTTGAATCGATATGTTGCAGCGTACAACCCAAGGGGAAGCCCTAGATATGAATGGGCAGAAGAGGACAGAACAGCCTGTGTTTCTGGACCCGTACAGCAAAGTATTAACGTAGATCCGCCGATATTACCGCCTAGGAGAAAGCCTGTGACTTGTTGCCCCGACACCCAAGACAGACTTGATTTTATGATTCACCATTTGGGACTAAAAAGGTTTCCTGTCCCAATGGAAGACTCCCTTACTGACGACAAAGACACCACCAGAAACGTCGATAACATGGCTGAATTTCAGTTCTTGTTCCTTCGCTACTTTATGGAGGCGGTAGGCGAATTCCCCGTAAAACTAAACGTCGTCACCGACGAAGGGGACAGAAGTGGTGAAGTCATCATCAATAACATGGCTGAGTTTATCGCTCTTAACCACGCCAAGAACTTTGCAATCAAGAAGGATGCAGATGCAGCCTGGGCTGGTTCTATAGCAACCCTAGGTCAGACGACTCAACTGTTATCAATGCAGACGACGGTCTTAGATTATGTTGAAGCAATATCTCAATTTTTAGCCTACAAGGCTAATACTATTGAGCGAGAAATTGAGCTACCTTTCAACCCTCAAGCCAATCCATTTACCAGTTCCCAGCGAGAGTTTTTTACCACCACAAAGGTGAAGACTTTGGGGCATGTGAATGAGGACAAAGCCACCTTTTACGCATTTATGGAAAAAGCCCATTACATCTTGGGGCTTATGCAGCATGAATTGATGACCCAGGGTACGGAAGAGGAGCTGGAAGATTACCTAAACGACCTTGAACGGAAGATATTGGGACCGCGAACAACGGATGAAATTGTGGAGGAAGCGAAAAAGGAAACTGCCAACTTAAAAGCTATTCAAGACAAGTTGAATGAATATCAAAAAGCCAATGGCTTGCCGGAAATCACCATCAAACGCAGGGTTTAGGGCTTCAAATTATGTCAGAGTACGACTTTTCGCGAAAAGAATCTAAACCCCGAAAACTCAGAGATGAGTTGATCGGGGAGGATAAAGATTCCTACGATATTGATACTAGACCCTTAGAAAAAAGGATAGCTGATGGTGATTTATTCAGCGAGGAAGGGATACTTGGTTGGCTTGGTGGCTTGTTAAATACCGCCCTCACCTGGGGAGCAAAGGTTGTTGACCTGGTAGGTCAAGGTGTCAATTGGCTGTTTTCGTTGCCTGGGTCCTTGGGGGGTTGGTGGGGAGCACTGTCTCAGGCGACGGTTCAACTATTTTTCTTTGACTGGAATCAGACCGACAAGCAAATTGATACGCAGATCAAAAACCTTGCCAATCAAACGGCGGAGCAGTTCGGCGAATTTGTTGGTTTTACGGTTTGTGGTGCTGCCAATATTGGAGCCTCAGCGTTAATCCCCAAGGTGGGACCGATGATCGCCAAACTGGCTACGGTTGAATTTTTGCCGGAAGCTTGGGGGGAGCTGAAAGCAGCCCTTAGGGTAGCTGCCAGGTCTCTAACCCAATCAGGGGCGCTATTTTTATACAAGAACGTTCGGGGCTGGCTTAAGTCGCTATCCCCCCTACTTGATGGGGGACTTAAAAGCTTTTTGGATAGCTGGGGTGATGGTAAAAAGCCATGGACTATCTACGGCGGATTGACGAAGGCAGCCGAGAAAATTCCTAACGATACCCTCAAAAACCTGGCGACCGGAGCTTTGGAGGGTTGTATTGAGGGCTGGTTAGAGGCTGGATTTATCACCGGCAGCGCAATCGATACCACCATCGAAAACATGCTTAAGGTTCGTCAAGTCAGCGGCGAGGGACTGGTAACCGTAGAAGTGGAAATAGGGGAAGCAGAGGGCACCGCCGGAGCGGTTGAGAAGGAAAACACCCTGGCGATCGTCGCACGCCCCGAAGACTTGGAGCAGCAAATCAGTGAAGCTATGGCAACTAAGCAATTGCTTGGGCTCAATAATGTCGGAAAAATCGTTGGATTACCCGCTGAAGAGTATGTAATCAGCAGGCTATTGCGGCGATCGCTGACGATCCTCTGTCACCGAGGAAAAGACCGCCCCCCATGGCGCATTGGTGGGCGTGCCGCCCCCCAAACGACCATCAGCATTCCAAATCCAAAACTAGGGTTGCGATGGTTCGAAATCAAAAAAGCCGTGCGGCAGTGGCAATGGGGGCGATTTAAGGCTGAAATGCTACTTGAAAGCGGCAGAAAAATCATTATCCATGGTGCCAGCGCCGCGATCGCAACTAAAAAAGCGAAGGATCTGCAAACACTTTGCCAAGACAACTACTATGCGATCAACGTCGTTTAAGAAGCTGAAAGGAACGTAAACGTAAATAAAGACCCTGTTCAGTGTTATCCCACTCGTGGAGTTTTGCTAGTAAGAAGGCCAAGCACAAGCCTGAAGGGAAGAATCGACATCAAAGGGCAAAAGTGGGATGAGAATCCGCAAGAGTTTGAGCTGTGGACTGATCAACCGCCGGCAAATATGCCGATACTCCAATGAACGAAAAACAGGCGAAGTTGTACCGGTCACTATGCACAAGATCTAAGCGAGCCCTTAAGCGCAAAAAGAAGAGAAATGGCAAGCCTTACTTGTATCGCCCAAGGGGGGATTTACTAAGCAGATTGGCAGAAGAAAACGACTGGACCATAGAGCAGGCTTATACCGAATTGCTGGAATTAAGAGCCCTGTTTAGCCCTGCCCGCTTAAGATAACTACGCAATTTCAAAATAATTTTCTCGTCGTATTTTTGTCGCATGTGCTTAGAAAGGCTTTAAGGCTATGTACGATAAAAACACCAAAAACTTGCATTGCCCTACGTATTTTCCAGGATTACAACTGCTTTTTTAAGGTGATACGAATTAAGTCAGTTCATTGAGAAAAAAACAGACAAAGTATGGTATTGCAACAAAAATCTCTGTTTTCGGTGCTAACTATACCGCTACTGGCACGAATCTAACTATTCCCCTTGCGAGTCTCCCCGGAGTATCCCAGGTAGAAGCTGACAAGGATGATGGTGATTACCGGCGAATTCTTCGCGGAATTTTGGATGGCGTTCAGCAAGCCCATTCGAATTTGCCTGAGACTCCCGACTATTTCACCATTACCAAGTCTGGCTTTAATGGGCTTGGTGGAACCCGTGTTCGGGTGTCTTATACCGTCAGCTTCGACATGGATGTTACCGAAGCTGAGGTGATCGAAGAGACGCAACCTGTGTAATCGAAATTTTCGATTTTCGAGCTGAATCTTCCATCCCAAAACCAAGGTAAAAAACACCATGCCACGACGACGAAAACGAGACCCTGTATGGGTTCTTACCCCCGGTCGAATCGGGGGAACCAATATCCACTACGGATTTCAAACTTCTGCGCTTGATAGCGATGGCTCTGAGTTAGGACATGTTCCTTACACCGGCAATGAAAGCTTTATTGTCTGGTTCGGCGCTAATGCTCCCAAACCCCCTCGTTACTCCAAACAAAAGGCTACTGGCGTAGTCAACTACTTCTGCGGAATAGACTCTATCGCGGCTGCTGTTGCGGCTGGATGGAGTGAGGCGGAAGCTGGTTATGCTGCTGCGCCTGGAACCACCACAAAGTCCACTCTGGTAGGGGTGGATATGGGCAATGGCGAGTATTACGCCTGGAACATGAACACCGCCGATTTTGGTGATCGCGGTGCTCCCTTGGGTATCGAGGTGATCACTGGCACCAATGAAATCATCATGGGCGCTAGAAGTCCCAAGCCGGTGCGAGTACAGCGCACAGTGGGAGACCCTACCACCGACGAATCCTTTACCGAAACGGGATTCATGAAACCTGGCCAAGACCCTCCTGCTGGATGGAAGGTTGTTCGAGGCACAGGCAAAGGGCTTGAGCGCTTACCGGGCACTCCGTAAGTTGCTGTTACTCCCTCACCATCCGGGGTTCTATGAAATTCTCAACGGAACCCCGCCCCCCGGCGAACAAACCCCCTACATAGTCCGAAAACCAGTGACCGGGCAAAACGAATGGCGAAAAGACCTAGATTCGCACTACAAAATAGTCGAAAGTGATGATTACCTTCAATGGGAAGAAGATGCTTTGTATGCCGATCCAGAGCCGAAACAAACCGAAGAAACAGAAGAGGGTGAACTTTATTTATTAGTGCCTGACTATTATTAGCGAGGTTGGGAAATGCCCTGGCAATACTTAGGAGAAACCGAGGTAAAAGAAGAGTTTGAAGCCATTGGGAACTTTAACGCTTCAACCGTATTTCGACTTTCTTCGACTGACTATTCTTCGAGGGATGAAAGGTATAGAACCTTTTGTTACGTAAAGATGGTTTATCTGGGTGGCGTAGACGTAGGAGAAACTAAATGGCAGCGCGTTTACCCTGGCGTCACTCCTGTAATCATAGAAATCCCTAGACCTACAGAACTTGAACAAGACGGCTTTGTTAGCAGGAGATTACTGATAAAACAAGCGTCTTTGAGGTACCCAGGAACACTGCAATCCTGGGGTGTAAAAATCGAGAATTACACATAGTTTTCCACCATAAAACCGGAAAACAGAAGACGAGTTAATCAAGGGCTTGATTTCAGTTGAGAACCATCCCTAAATTGCATCTTTTTGGCGTAATTTCTCCGTCAACTTTCATAAAAAAGAGGGCTTATCCATGCAACCCCCACAAGGTCCGCCCGGTCGAGATTCTACCTCAAGATTTGAAGGGTCTAGCCTGTCAGGATTGTCGCTCCAAGATCACCAGGTTCTAGCCCAGCGAATCTGGATACTAGAGCAGGCAAATCGTGATCGCCTTAGTCAGGACGAATTCCTGCGTGAGCAAGCTACGAATTTTTGCAGGATAGCCCCATCGGTTGAGGCTCTTCATGACCTGTGTCAGGCTTGGGAGTTTGCCCAGCGTACCCCCGGCGGCCCGGGTGTGCTGGTTTCTCTTTGGACCTTCGCACTCGCCCTCATTGAGGTGGGCGCTATCTCATTGTTTTTTTAAGCAAAAGATTCCACGCTCCCTAGACAAGTGCCGCTGGCGCGGGCTCGCCCTCAATGCTTTGGCGCTTTTTGCTGGACATCAATACTCAGGGGAAACCCATAGAACCGAGTAACGACGAATTCAGTCTTCTGGGTATTGATCGCGGGAGGATAGAGGGGGCATTTGGGCGATCACCCGGATTTTTTTTGAATGGGAGGCGTGAAAGATTGATTGCACCTCGCCAGAGGCTCATCAATACAACCACCGCAAAAATCGCGAAAAAATAAGGGCTAATGATAGAGTCTGGATAGAATCACCCTTTTAAAGCCCCCTCAGCCCGCGCCACTCCTGGATCAGCTCATTCCTTCACACGGAAGAGGTCACTGGTTCAAATCCAGTATCGCCCATATTTCACA
>CALCTI010000285.1 GCA_937894105.1 uncultured cyanobacterium | reverse complement strand
CGCAGAGCGTCGTCGCGTATTGGATGGGGAAGACCTAAAAGAGCGGGTGTATGAGTACGCGGAAAAAACCATGGACGATGTGGTGTCCGCTTATATCAACTTGGATCTCCCCCCCGACGAGTGGGATTTGCCAAAACTGGTGGACAAGGTCAAGCAGTTTGTAAAAATTCTGGCGGACCTAACACCGGAGCAAATGGACGACATGTCCCTGCCGGAAATTCGAGCATTTCTCCACGAGCAGGTGCGTATTGCCTACGATATGAAAGAAGGCAACATCGACGCGGTGCAGCCGGGGCTAATGCGCCAAGCGGAGCGTTTCTTTATCCTTCAACAAATTGACACCCTGTGGCGAGAGCACCTGCAACAAATGGACGGGCTACGGGAATCGGTGGGATTGCGAGGCTATGGTCAGAAGGATCCGCTGATTGAGTACAAGCGGGAAGGCTATGAGCTATTCCTGGATATGATGACCAATATGCGCCGTAATGTGGTGTATTCCATGTTTGAGTTCGAAGCCCAAGGCGCACCGGAACCGGAGCCAGTGGAAACGGTTTAACGGCTTTAGCTGTTTCCCGCTTTACGTAGTAACTTGAATCGATTAAAGCGGCACTTAAAAAACGTGTGAGCAGGGACAAGAAGCTCACCGAATAACTTGAGAAGAATCGCACCGTGCGCTTTAGGGGAGGAAATTAATTGATCCTATTCCTAAAACGCACAGTGCGTTTTGGCGTTGGTTTGAGGTCTTAACTCTCAGTACAGGGACAAAAGTTTTGAAGTAGAGGCTAAAAGCCTTGCCAGTTAAGGGTTAAAGTGATTTCAATTTCGTTCGGGCGGTAAACAGGCTGAAATTGCTGCCCTGTAAGGATTACAGCTTTCGCATCTGATTTTTTGTCCTTGTACTGAGGTCTTAACTACCTGTTGTGTATAGTCAACTGCCACTGATGTAAGACATCCACTTATAGCTACTCCTCCACCTGCCACAGTTCTTTAACCACTTCCTCATCAAAAATTCGCTTCGGGCGCAACACCAAAATCACCTTGCCTAAAATTTGTGACTCTGGCGGCGTTTCAAACCAAGCCAGCCGTAACTCTCCCCCATCATCAACGGCAAAATAGCTTTCCCGGTCCCACTCTTTAGCCTCCCGATCAATCGCCACCAACACTTCTTCCTTAGGGGCTCCGTTAGAATTTTCATCGGCATTGGGCAACAGCGCACTGTCACACAGCACCGTCACCGGATCTCCCGAATTCATCAACACCTGCCAGTTGGGCAACGCCACCCAAGCGCCCATTCCCGAAAAATGCACAATATCAAAGGGCCCTTCCGTATCTAAAAAAGGCACCGCTGTTAACGCCGACGCCTCCATGGGCAACTGTCCCGCCACGGGCAAGATGCGGGGCACCTCCATAGCCGACTCTAGCCGGAAATTGGGCAAGCGTGGCGCAGGCTGGTTGCGCACCACCGTAAAGTCCGTCAACAGCGCTTCAATTTTCCGCCGGGCCGTGCTCGACGAGACGAACCGTAATCCCTGGGCAATTAGCCGCGATCGCTCCTGCAAATCCGACTTTTGCCGCGCCAACCGCCAACACTGATACGCCGCCGCATCGCCCGGATCATCCTCAAACCCTTCCGGCAAATCCCGTAAATATCGAAATTCTTTCAACGCCCGCGCCACCTCTCGCGCCTCATCACAATCTAACCCCCGCTGCATCGCCAACGTAGACGCCGCTACGCGATCGCCCTCGGTCAGAATCCGAAACTCATAGAGCACGTCACTGCCGCGCCCCTCAAAAAAGGCAACAATATCCTCATCAGCACCACCGCGTACCAGGCTTCGGAACACCTGAGCCGCCACAATTACCAAATTTTGATGGGTCGCCTCACACCCTGTCGCCTCGAAAATATCCAAGGGCGTC
>CALCTI010000284.1 GCA_937894105.1 uncultured cyanobacterium | reverse complement strand
GGACTGCGCAGAAAATTCGCGGTGGATAGGGTGGAGCGGGATGTGGATCCGGTGGGGGCGTGCATTGGTGCCCGGGGAGCACGGAGTCAAGTGGTGGTCAATGAGCTACGGGGGGAAAAAATCGATGTGATTCGCTGGTCCCCGGACCCGTCCCTGTATATTGCCCAGGCTTTAAGTCCGGCGCGTGTAGATGAGGTGCGTTTGATGGATCCTGAGGATCGCCAAGCCCATGTGTAGGTGCCGGAAGATCAGCTCAGTTTGGCGATTGGCAAGGAGGGGCAGAATGTGCGCTTGGCGGCTCGGTTGACGGGCTGGAAAATCGATATTCGTGATTCGGCAAATTACGATTACGAGGCGGAAGATCAGGCGGCGGCGGAAGTGGCGGAAGCTCGGGCAATTCGCCAGGAAGAGGAACGGGCGGCAGCGTTGGCCGAAGAGGCGGCGTTGGCGGAGGAAGAGGCAGCCTGGGCTGAGGAGCAGGCGGCGATCGCCGAAGCGGAAGCAGCGGAGGAGGGTGCTGAGGGCGACGACGAAATTGAAGCTGGAGGAGACGCTGAGTTTAGTGTAGGAGAAGAGGCTGAGGATTGTGAAGACGCTGAAGATCTGGAGGTGACTGAGGTTCTAGAAGAGACCGAGGAAGCTGAAACGGCTGAAGAGGCTGTGGCTGAAGAGGCTGAGGCGATCGCCCTCGACAACACTGACGATGCAGACGACGTCGACAGTGCCGAGGAGGAAGACGAGAGCGACGACGAAGACGCCTTCGATGAGGAGGAATAATCGATGACAGTGGCGATATTAACGGGACGTAGGGGCAAGTAATATCTATGCCAGTTGGGTATCGCCGCTGTATCACCTGCCGTCGTACCGCCCATCGCTCTGAGTTTTGGCGCATTGTGCGACGTCACGGTGATCGCACAGTTACCCTTGACCAGGGCATGGGGCGATCCGCGTATCTATGTCCTACTGAATCCTGTTTACAAGGGGCTCAGAAAAAGAAACGGTTGGAGCGATCGCTACGAACCGCCATTGATCCCGCTTTATACGACCAACTTTGGCAGCGCATAACATCCCCCTTGCCCAGATCGCGCCATTAGGCAGTCCCCAAAGCTTTATAAAACTGGGCATTTCCGCCCTGACTGGAACAACCGAAAACAGGCTAAGGGGTATGGGCTCAATCACAAAAACACTAAAACCCCGGCAGCGATTGAGCTTGGGATTTAATCGATGACCACCCCTCGTCAGCGATCGCCCGTCGTAACATTTGCGCAACATTGGATATTAACCTTACGGATTCACCATATCGCGCCATAATGGAGGCGGAGAATAATGCATTATGGCGTAATGAACAGTGTAATAGCGCTATAAATAAGTACCCTTGATAGTCAGGGGTAAAAAGCGACAGGCTAATCTCCCAAGTAAAGCCAGAGTGGTGACGAACATGTCATGACCTAAAAGGAATCAATTTTCGAGGAAAGTACTGGATGAGCACAGGCAGAGTGAGGATCTACGATTTATCTAAGGAGTTAAATCTAGAAAACCGCGACATACTGAATATTTGTAAAGAAATCGGCGTTGAGGCAAAAAGCCACAGCAGCACTATTACTGAAGATGACGCCACTCAGATTCGAGTGACGGCAAGTCAAAAAAATGGATCATCAAATGGTGCCGCGCCTCCGAAGGCTCCTCCCCAACAGCCAAAAGCGCCAGTTCAGAAGTCTGCGAAGAAGCCATCTAAGCCTCCTGCCCAGTCGCCTCAGATTGTAGTTGTACGAAAGGACGAGGACGAAGCGGCTGCCATTGCACCCAAGCCGACCCCTCCTCAGACAACTGCCAATAAGCCACCCGAACGCCCCAGCCCACCCCGTACAGCTAGCAAAGCAGAAGGCGGTGATCGCCCAGCGGTTGAACCCAAAGCCCCTGTGAGTCGCCCTGGGCAATCGAACCCTCAGAAAACCGCTGCCGGTGTGGAAGCGAGCAATGGCGCGAAGAAGCCCGCTAGTAAGCCAGCCAGCTCTCAGGCCAGTAAGCCCGCAGCCACCCCTCAAGCGCCCAAGCCGGAACTGAGCCAGAAGCCGACGTTAAAGCAGAAGCCCCAAATTGTTCGTAAGGTGGTTAAGGCTGACAGCGCGAGCAACGGAGCGCAATCATCCCGTCCCGCCGCGACGCCTGCTCGCCCATCGAAGCCCAAGCCCACCATTGAACGAGTGGTGCCCAAATCAGCGGCGGATAATGGCGATAAAGCCGCGAGTGCCAAAGCGGCTGACAAGCCAGCGGAAGCTGCGCCGAAAGTTATGCCACCGCCCCCTCGTCCCAAGTTGACGCGTCCTCCGGCGCGTGGGGAAGAGGTGGCAGCGTCTACGGAAGAGTCTCCTCGAGCAGGTCGGGTTGGACCTCCTCGGAAGAAAGTGGATCGTCCTGTTAAGGCAGGCGATCGCAGTCGCTCCGGTGACGAAGATCAGGCACCGCGTAAGCCCAAGCCCACCATTGTGGAGCTACGTCGCCCTAGTCCGAAGTCTGCCCGTGCGGAAGATCCTAAGGGATCCAAGGAGCCCCAAGAGGCCTCTGCCCAGCTTTTAGATAAGCCCACACGACCGGCAGCGCCGTCTGCTGATGGTGAAAGCAGCAGCAGCAGTTCTGAGGATGGTTCTTTTGCCCCTCGTCTGCGTCGTCCTTCACCGGCCCGTCCTGGGAAGAAAACCCGCGATTGGACCGATGGCGAGCGGGAAATGCGTGAGCGCAATTCTTCGAAGGAGCGCCTGAAGAAACGGCGATCGCCCATTGCCATTGAAGAAGACGATGACGATGAACTTAGTGATGAGTTTAGCGCCAGCGGCGTACTCAATACTCAGGTCAGCCTGTCTATTGCCCGTCCGCCGAAACCTAAAGGGATGGTGTCTAAGCCCACCAGTTCGGCCCCAGCGGCAAAAACGCCCACGAAGCGCCGGTCTCGTCCGTCTCGTAACCGTCGCGATCGCCAAAACGGAGCCGCCCAGAAGCAGGAACGTCCAGAAATTATTTCTTTGACCGATGGCGTGACCGTGGCGGAACTGGCGAACCTGTGCATCGTTCCCGACACGGATATTATTAAGCACCTGTTCCTGAAGGGGACCATGGTCAATATTAACCAGACCTTGGATATTCCCACGGCGACGATGGTGGCTGAAGCCTTCGGCATTTTGGTGGAGGAAGAAGAGCAAGTGTCCGCCGCCAAGAAGGTGACGGAAATGCTGGACGAGGCAGATTTGGACAATCTCCACACCCGTCCGCCGGTGGTCACCATCATGGGTCACGTGGACCACGGAAAAACCACCTTACTGGACTCCATTCGCGAGACCAAGGTAGCCCAAGGGGAGGCTGGGGGAATTACCCAGCACATTGGTGCTTATCACGTGGACGTGCAACACAACGGCAAGAGCCAGCAAATTGTGTTCTTAGATACGCCGGGTCACGAAGCATTTACGGCAATGCGAGCGCGAGGAGCGCGGGTTACGGATATCGCCATTTTGGTGGTGGCAGCGGACGACGGGGTGCGCCCCCAAACCCTGGAAGCGTTAAGTCACGCCCAGG
>CALCTI010000283.1 GCA_937894105.1 uncultured cyanobacterium | reverse complement strand
AATTGTTGAATTTGAAATGGAGCTGTTTGGCGGGCTGCCCTACGATCGCTACACCTTTATGCTGGCGCTGACGGAAAAAAGCTACGGCGGCTTGGAGCACAAAGATTCTTGCTGTCTGATTTTTCCCCGCTACGGCTTCCGAGAGGGCGACGATCTGGATCGGTTTTGGCAGCTTTCTGCCCACGAGTTTTTCCACCTGTGGAATGTGAAGCGGCTGCGTCCTAAGGCGTTGGAAGTTTTTGATTACGATCAGGAAAATTACACGCCGTCCCTGTGGTTTTGCGAAGGGGTCACCAGCTATTACGATCCTTTGATTCCCCTGTGGGCGGGCATTTACAACCGCAAAGCCTATCTCCACCATAAGGGGATAGAAATGACCCGCTATTTGTATACCCCCGGTCGTAAGGTACAGCCCCTGGCGGAATCTAGCTATGACGCTTGGATTAAGCTTTATCGCCAGGAAGCCCACAGCGGCAATAACCAAATTTCCTACTACGTAAAAGGGGCGATGGTGACCTTGCTGCTAGATTTGCGGATTCGGATGAATTCTAACGGCGATCGCTCCTTTGACCAGGTGCTGCGGCGACTGTGGGAAGACTTCGGCAAGGACGAAACTGGCTATACACCCGAGCAGCTGCAAACGGTGCTAAACGACGTGGCAGGCGAAGATTTATCGGACCTAATGCACCGGTATCTGTACACCACCGAGCGGCTGCCCCTGGCGGAAACGTTGGCGGAGTTTGCCCTCGAGTTGAAACATAACGCCGATGCCCAGCCCCCCTATCTGGGCATTCGTCCCAAGGTGGTGGGCGGTCGTGTGGCGGCAAAATTTGTGGAGCTGGATTCGCCCGCTTATCATGCCGGCATTGACCCCAACGATGAAATCCTCGCCCTGAATGGCTTAAGAATTATGCCCGGCAAGCTACTGGAGCGGTTGCGGGATTATCAACCGGGTGACGCTATCACCTTGACCTGTTTCAAGGCTGATCGGCTGGTGGAGCATACGGTGACCTTGGGCGATCGCCAGCCCACCAAATACACCCTGGTGCCGTTTAAAGATCCCACCCCCGCCCAAAAAGAACGCCTAGAGCAGTGGCTAGGGGCGGAATAGTCAGCCCGCGCCCCCTATGGTCGAGTGACATTTGCCGGAAACTCGCCGCGAAAATTTCCCGGCGGGTCGTAGTGGCAGGTGACATAGTAGGCGTTGAAATTGCGCCCCCGTAGATTTTTGGTGCCCTTGGCAACGCCGCAGCCTAGGCGAGTGCTGGATTTCCACACCACCTGGGTGAAATGTCCTGTGGCAGCGGAAAATCCCGGTCGGTTGTAGTTGTAATCGCTAATTTCGTCGTACCAACCTTTCACGGCCTCTGCCATAACGGCACTTTCGGACGCGGAGCCGGTGGTATAGGACACATATAGGTTTTCGCCAGCTCCGTTGCGGGCACTGCGATCGCTATGTTGAAAATTCCCCGTCCGCGCCATCCGTGCCGACCAAGCCTGGGCACGGGCAGCTATCTCGCTGTTGTACCTTAGAGCCCGTACTCCATGGCGAGATCGGTAACGATTGTGAGACGAGAGGGCGGTATCGCCGACGCTTTTGGCCAGCTTAGAGGTGGAGGCTTCCGCAACCGTAGGGGATTGGCTGGCGTTAGAAATAACGGGAGTTAGGGCGAAACCGGTAGTCGTCAGGGCGATCGCGGCGAACAGAATACGTTTAAAACTTCGTTTTGGCGTCATGGTTTTCGACTTTACGCTTTAAGACATTTTCGAGACACACTTTTCTAGTAGTGTTCCCGGAATCGCCGTTCCCTAATGCGTGCCAAAAAAGAAGCTGGTCTTAGGTTATTCGTTTTGGGGCGATCGCCTCGCTGCTATCGCTGATTTGGCTTGGATAGCATTAATAAGCTCATCTGGACGCCTCAGCCTTCATCTCCGCTTTACACTGACGAGTCATTTTCGCCCTTTCATAAGGGTTCAGTGAAGATTGAAAATCCCCTCTTGTTTTGCCTAGTAGCTAATTTTATCGTGTAGTCATGTCGTTGAAATAAGCGGTGAGTAGTTCAGGAACTCGATCACTCCTTTACTTGAGAACAAGGAAGTTAGTGTAGTCCAGAGATTCTGCTTGCCGACAGTGCAGACGATGTGGCATTCAGCACATAGTGTTGCACCCTTTATCGTTCCGCATCTACTGGCGCTCTCTCTAATTTAGGAAAACTCATGATGAACAAACGCTCACTTTTAATTGGCGCGATCGCCGGTTTCGCCGCAGTTGGCTCCAGCACAGTTATTAATGTGGCCTCTGCCCAGGCGATGGACATTAAGTCCTACAACATCACAGAATTTATGCCCCATGATGGCTCAAATGGTCATGCTTTTTGGATGAAGGATCTAAAAAACAGCGGCTTAGCAAGCGATCGCCACTTTGTATTCAAGGATGGTCCTGGCACCTTCACCGTTAACGAAACAGACGGAACGGCTCGTTTTACGGGAACCATTGTGAATGTCAAAGCAGCCGATGAAATTTGGGACTTTGACATTGAAATGGCCGAGATGGGTACCAACCCCACTTCCCTGAAAAAAGCCGGTCTGGCCCCCAAAATTGCCGGAAATTCTAGTGCGGAAAATGCCTATGCTGCTTGGGACTTCTACGACTTCGTGCCAGGCAACATCAGCATGACTGGTCGCGGGGTTTATGAAGGTTCCTCCTTGTCCCTTCGCCAGAAGATGACCAGCCTGGGTATCCAGGTCGGTGAAGGTGCCAACGATAAGAACACGGATCTCGGAATGTCTTCCTGGTTCTATGCCAACGGTACGGTCAAGTATGATAAGGACCGCAGTGGCACCGTTGAAGCTAGTGAGGTTCACGCTGTTACCAATTCCTACGGTGATATCAACGTGAAGATGGAGACCAAGGCTGTTCCCGAGCCCATGAGCTTACTCGGTCTCGGCGCTGCTGCCCTAGGTATGGTCAGCCTGAAGCGTAAGCAACAACAAAAAGTTGCTGGCTAAAGGCGAGATTTCCGGCGGAGGCTTCTAGTTCAGTCCCTTTTGGTAGCCGTTGGATAATCTTTTCTGAAACCGAGCCTTTGCGAGGGCTCGGTTTCAGTATTTTTGAGGCGTGGTGAGAAGGGCAATGGGTGGCTGGTAGGTGGATTTATGAACCGGGGAATTCGCTGAAGGGGAGGTCGACATTTAGGGGCTCGAATTCGGTGGCATAACCCAGTTCGTTGCGGCTGGCGAGGTCGGCGTATTCTAGTTTTTCTAGCAGGGGTAGCAGTTCGTTGAAGCTGCGGAAGCCGAGGGTTTCTAGGTCTTCCATCAAAATTTCTTCGTCGGACAGGGTGCCCCGTTCGTTGAGCAAGGTTCTGAGGCGGTTTTCTTTGTCCGTGAGTCGCGCTAGTTGTCGACGGGACATTTGGCTGGAGGTGAGTCCGGCTTTGAGCAAGTTGAGATCAATTTGAGTGGCGTTTTGCAAGATCGCGGTGTTGAGGACGCTGGCTCCCAGGCGGTTGAACAGGCGTGGCTTGCCTCGGGAGGCGCGGCAAAATTGTTTGGCGGCGGCGGCGGTGAAGGGGCGGATGTCTTTTGGATGTTGAGGATCGTCGTTGGGGTTGGGTTTAATGCGGACGCTGGCGAGGTATTTGGCTAACATTTTTTCGGTGGTGGGCATGTCCAGGTCAGTTAGCTTGATTTGTAAATCGAACAGACCGCGTTCGCTGGTGAGGAGATCGCCCATCATACCGATGGGGTGCCCGGTGAGGATGAAGGAGGCTTGTCCTTTCAGGGTGCCTTGGGCATCGTGCATGAGGCGGCGGACGCGGGCAGGGTCTTGTTTATCTAGGTCGTCGATCGCCACAATCACCCCGCTGGGATAAATCTTGCGGGCACGATCAATCAATTGCTGTAGGGCTTCGGCGGGGCGTTCCAGTTCGCCGGGGGCAAGGCTTTTTTCGCTGAGTTTGGCACCAAAACCAAAGCTGGCGTTGGCTTCGGTGGTGCGTTCTTTTTGGGGTTTGGCGGTGGCGAGCCCGAGTTGATGGAGTTGGGTTTGAGCCCAGGGATCGTTGGGGAGGGCTTGGGCGATCGCAATAAACGCAGTGGTAACCAAGTCGGAGTCAGGATCCAGGGAGCTGTAAACCGTGAGGAGGTTGGGGATTTTCCGCTGGAGGGTGGCGAGCACTTGCAACACAAAAGCACTTTTGCCGCTGCCGATGCGCCCGAACACTAAAATGCGCCGCCGATCGCCCCCTCGAAGCTGAGCAAAAACCGATCGCAATTCATCAAAGCGACCGGTGAATACTTTGCGCAGCCGGTCCATATCGCTGGCGCCGCTGGGGCTTTCAGTGAAAGGGAGCGATCGCAACCCCAGCCGTTGGATTCCGGCTCCGGCTTCGTCGAACATTTCGTCAAATAGGTCGTCGGCGCTGGTCATTGGGCGGTGTTTTGGTCGTAGGCGTCCAGTTGGGCGAGGGTTTGGCGCAGGCTGCTTAGGAGTCGGTCGATGTCTTCGATTTTGTCCTGTTTGTCCAAGGTTTCGTAAAGTTCCCGCGCCGTTTCCAGCTCTATCTTGCCTTTTTTGGGAAACCCTTGGTTGATCAACACGTTGCCCAGTCCGTAGCGACAGCGAGCCATACCCAGGGTGTTGCCCAGCCGTTGATAAAGGCGCAGGGCATCGCGGTAGTAGGTGCGAGCTTTCGGCTGGTTGTCTTCGTATTCGTAGGCGCGGGCGGTTTGATATAGGGCGTTGGCGTAGACTTGGTCATCTTTGGCATTCTTCAGTTCATCCAGGCTGGTGAGCAACAACTCCAAGCCTTTTTTCCACTGTCCATCCCGCACCAGCCGACCGCCCATAATGGCACGAACGCTGGGCAGGGCGTTGCGATACAGTTCGATATCGTAGTGTTCTGGGTCGATGCAGTCCAGGGCGATCGCATAGGCTTTTTCGGCGGCAGCTAAGTCTTCGGGATTGTTGTCGCGATCATAGCGGGCAGCCAGAGCATTCCCCAAAGAGAACTGGCCGTTAATAGAAAATTCACTGCCGTAGCATTGAACGGCGATCGCTTCCTGCATCATCGAAATTGCCCGATCCAAATCCCCGTCCCTCTCGCGCTCACGATACGCCCGCGCCAAGTTGTTTTGGGTCAGCGCCCAATCTTCGGGATACCCATCACGGGTATAAACCTCCAGTGAGCGGTGGTAAGCGGCGATCGCTTCCTCCAGATTCTCCCCTCGCTCTCCACGGATTCGGTCACTGTAAGCA
>CALCTI010000282.1 GCA_937894105.1 uncultured cyanobacterium | reverse complement strand
GTAGTTGGAAGGACCATTGTGAGCCCCAAGAAATTGGCGATTTATTTTAAGTCTGCCCCGCTTGGATTGACCCCCAGGATAAGGGCGATCGCAACTTGCTAAAGCTGGACCCAGGCGTAGCTTTTGGCACTGGCGGTCACCCCACCACTCAGCTGTGCCTGGAAGCTCTGGAAATGCGCCTGGATGGCACCCCCACCGAGGCCAAAATTGCCGATATTGGCTGTGGCTCCGGCATTTTATCCATTGGTGCCCTGTTATTGGGAGCCCAAGAAGCCCATGCCGTTGATATTGATCCCTTGGCGGTGAAGGCAGCAAAGGCAAACCGCGATTTAAATGATATTTCCGGCGATCAACTGAATATTTACCAAGGCAGCTTAGACAGTTTAGTTAATGATTTAGACGGTCCCGTTGACGGTTTCTTCTGCAATATTTTGGCGGAAGTCATTGTGGAAATGATTCCAGACATGGAAAAAATTTCTAAACCTCAAACCTGGGGCATCTTAAGTGGCATTTTGCTGGAACAAGCTAAGCCGATCGCTGACTTACTAGAGCACCACGACTGGATTATTGCGACCCTGTGGCGACGACAAGAATGGTGCTGCTTTAATATTCGCCGTTCTTAGGGCGTGTCATTGATTAAACTCCAGAGCCCTTGCCCGGTGGAAGTACATGCCTAGGAAATAAAAAATACTGGGGGTTGGGACCCTTGTAGCGATTGAGTTTGAAGCTTAATTGATGATGGCCTCTAGTTCCTGAATCTTTCGGGTTTTGCCGAGCCTTCTTTCTAGGATCTGCCAGCTTGTTCTATGCTGGTCGCCATTTTTACGGTGCGGTTCTGCTTACAATCTGTTTTCTTTATGGTGCGTTTTACGAACTCTACGGCGGCGGCTGTTTATTCAGTGAGTTACCTTACGTTACGCTTTCCAGGGGTTTTGCGCTTCTTGCCCATGATTTTGAACGAATACAAAGCCGTCAAACAATACGCCGACGCCGGTGATGGGGATGGCGATCGCTAAAATTCCACGCCACCATGCACCGTTACCAAACACTGCCAGCACATGAAGAATGGTATCGGTAACGCCCGTGGCAAAGTCCGATAAACCCGGCAAGACAAACAAGCCCATCAAAATCAAAACTAATGCAGCGATTAAACAGGTGGACAACGTAAAGCTAATAATTGCCGTCAACATCAAGGACTGACTGAAGCGAAGGAGCCAATTAAGGGGAGACAGCTTTATGGGGGAAGGCGATACTTTTTGGTTCATGATTCGAGCTCGAGGGTTCCGCTAAAGCGGACCAATATTAGGAAGCATGGGTTTAATTTGGGTGTGTAATAACGAGTTGGATTAAAAAGCGAAATTAAATGGGCTAGTACTTATATTCTTAGGTCGATTCTCGGTCGTTACCGGGAAAATTGACTAATCTAAATTGAACTATCTAAAACAAACTAATGGGCGCTGGGATCTAAATTAGACTTAAAAACATATTGATTGATGCAGTCACTAACATCGACACAAAGTTTTCTGTCCAGGTGGATTTATAGATGAGGTGGATTATTGATGAGACCTCAAAATCCCTGTGTGGCTAGGGATGCGGCGCCTGGTTGAAAAAATAAATTAGGGGTTACAAAACTGGTGTCATCAGACTTTGGGATTTAATGGATGATGGCTCCTGGGATGGTGTTAGGTCTGTATAACTATTGCCTATAGAAGAGCTTACAGAAGAAAAATTGAATTTTAGTAGTTATGGATTCAAATTAACTTAAATTCACGTTTCCTTAGGGCTTTGTTCTCACGCTGGGCTGTGAATAAATTCTTTTGATTGCTTTCTTAATTATTCTTTAATTACATCTTTTAATTGTCTATCTTTAACGGCCTATTTGTAACTGCCCATTCCTGTTTGCCGATTAACTTGCCTTAAATAATCTTTTGAGTTGTCGTTAACTGTTGTTTATGTTTGTTTTTCTGTCGAAACTGCTGCCGTTATTTATTTACCCTCTGGGGTTGGCTTGTTTATTGTTGGTGGCGGCCTTAGTTCTTTTGGCGTGGCGGCAGGTGCGCTGGGCTGCGGGAGCGATCGCCCTGGCCCTGGTGGTCATTATTGGGGGAAGCAATGGCTGGGTATCGGCGGCGGTGGTGAAAAGTTTGGAGGATCGGGCGATCGCCTTGCAGGAATCTACCAGTGGACTACCCTATCCCCAGTTGCCGTCGGCCGATGCGATCGTGGTGTTGGGGGGTGGCATTAAAGCGCCGTTGTATCCTCGCAAGTGGATGGATTTGGCTGAGGAAGGGGACAGGGTGCTTAATGGGGCGCGGCTGAGGAAGGCG
>CALCTI010000281.1 GCA_937894105.1 uncultured cyanobacterium | reverse complement strand
TAGCAAACCCGCGCATTTTGTAAGGAGGGAGACAAAGATGGGAATTTGGCAAAAGTTATTTGGTCTTGGAAACGGTACATCATATTTTCTCGACGACGACGACGCGAAGACTTTTGGTGATATTGACTATATGCGAAAAGAAATCACCGTAGAGCGCACTTATCCCAAGGGAAAAGCCGAAGATGTCCCCATCGACAAGTATGTCCCCCCAGCCCTAAACAAGGGTAAAAAGAACCGGGCTCAAAGCAGCTCTAGCGTCCCCTATAAGCCTCAGTCCCAGAACTACACCCCTCCGACTTCGACGTCTTCCTTCGCACCGCAGTCCCAAAGCTTTGCCCCCCAAACTCCGGTGCAACCGCCAGCAGCCCCGGCTGCTGAGGCCCCTCAGTCTCCCGATCAGGAGACCCCGGCACCCTCCTTCAGTCCGCCCGAGCCGAAAAAGTCTTCCGGTGACGGCAGCATGGATATGTTTCGCAATATGGCCAAGAAAATCCGCCGCTAGAGGACGTTATGCCGCTAGAGGACGTTATCAATCATCGTTCAGTGCTGTGTTGGGTTTACGCCTTCTTGGGGCCCATCAGTTGAACCTAGACGCCTGACGTAGATTGACTGTTAGCCAATGTTGTTGGTTTAAAGCATTAAGTTAGGAGCCTTTGTTAAGTCAGGGCTCCTAATTTTTTCCGCAAGTTTTCTCGTGAAATCTCAAGGGGTTAACGCGGTTTAAATAATCTTGAAGTAGCGGCGTGGGAATGCCAGAGAGGGTGAGGCGATCGCCAGGAATACCGCGTAGCCACTGGGCTATTAGCACTGCATTGCCGACGCCGCTGCTAAGCCCCCAAGATCCAGTGCCGGAGATGGTGTATCCATTGCTGGCAAAGGGACCAAGGGCTGCCATACCGTCTGCGTAAAGGGGACGCAGTCCGGCCCAGGGGTTGATTTTATTTTTTAATTCAGCCCAATTAAGGGGAGGATCTGGGAAGATTTCACCTGTATTTTTACCCGTATTTTTATCTAGTTCCTGACTGAGTTCTTTGCTCAGTTCTTTTCCAAAAAGCTGATCCATTACCTTTGGCATAAAGGCGATCGCCTGTTGGACCTGCTGGGCGATCGCCCACTTCACGCCAGGGTGATTAAAATCCAACGGCGGCTGATTATGGGCTCCGGGATAGAATTTAAAGCCGCCAATGCGCAAAATCCATCGTTCCAGCACCGTGTCGAAAGTGGGGCTAAAGACCAGGGGACCGAGAATATCCTGCTTCCAAGCTCGCTGGGGAAAGGAGTTGCCAGAGGTGTCGGGGAGATCCGCTGGCAAGACCAGAGTAATTGAAGTGCCTGCGACGGGAAATAACGGAGCCGCGATCGCCCCGCTGCGGTGCAATAAATCATCAAACCCGGTGGCAAAAACATAGCAATCCTCGGCAGTGCCCAAGGCTTTGACACTTGAGCTCTGATCATCGAATGTTTCCACCGTTAAACCAGTAATGGTCCGTTTCAGACCCGCTGTAGGTGATCGCCATTGAATATCCCGCACCTGGGTATTGATACACAGGCTCACCCGATTGGTGCCCAATAACCATTGGGTCAGTTGCTCCACCAACCGCCCCACATGGATTGCCCCTCCTGGCTGCAAGGTGAGGGCCCCATCAAACTGTCCATCCTCCCGCCGTCGCGAACTGAGATACGTTTCCATCGCTGGATCAAAACCCAAGGCGTCCTCATAATTCACTAGCCGCCCTGGAGGCTTTGACCAACCACAGTTAGCACCGGCCACATTTAGATGATAGACTTCGCCGATTCCCCGCCTTAGGGCGTTGGGTCCCCCATAAATCCGTAGCTTTTCACTGAGATAAAACCCGCTGGCGGCAGCCAAGGAAGGGTATTGTTTCGCCCAATGTTGCCACTGGGTTAAGTTGGCTAGCCCGAACCGTACCAGGGATAAATCGCGATGGTAAATCTCAGACTCCACCGTCCGCAGCCCTGCCGTGTAGCGATCCATCTGGGCTTGGTCCGCGGCGGTGGGTATAAATCCTGGATAGGCGTATCCCCCTTGGTCTAGCGGAGTTGCTAGCGATCGCTCCAATTCATCCGGTTTTACCCCTGCTGCCACCAGCCCCTCCGTCGCCGTCAAACTGCGCCCGTTGCCCTGGGTTAAGCCGGTGCCCAGCTGATCCGCCCGCTCAATAATCACCACCTGCGACCAGGGAGTGCTCTGATTTTCCATATCCTCAAGCAGCGATTGGGCCGTCAGCAAGCCCGCCACACCGCCGCCAACGATATAAGCCGTCGGTGAGGTATTGGAGAACGAACTGTTAGGGGTTGCCGCTGGGGATAACGAGGAAGCAGCAGCTAACGAAGGGGTTTCAGACGGTGCCACAGAATTAATCGCCACAATCGCGGTACAACGCACGGGGATTACCAATTTAGCGCCAGTTTTACGTTAGCTAGGGCCGGCGTCAGATTTTATTTCCGCAGTTATGGCGTTTCGCTGGAGGCCAAAGTTGGCGGAGAGTCGGCGGGGGACTCGCTAGAGGACTCGGTACCGGAAGAACTGTATGTTCCTTCTTGGAACCTTCCTTTTTGGACATTTTGTCCCTGGCGATCGCCAGACCCAGACCGCCGCAAAATTCGATATACATCCACCGGCTCCTTCACCCCTTTCATCGGTAAAGGCCCCCAGGATTCCACCTGAAAGCGATCGCCCAGGTGCACTAGCGTTTCTCGGGCCACTAAAATTCGGCACGGACCCGGCTGGCGATCGCGAATGCAGCTTTCTAGTCGAGATGCAATATTCACACTGGAGCCAATGGCCCCATATTCCCAGCGCTTGCGTCCGCCAATACTGCCGACCACTACCGGTCCCGTAAAAATTCCAATGCGCACCTCAATGGACGGCAGCCCCTGATTCTCAAAATCCTGATTAAGCTGTGCCAACCCATCGCCAATTGCCAAAGCACAATCAACGGCGCTTTGGGCATCGGCCGCCACTTCTGCCGCATTGGTTCGCGGCACCGGCACCCCAAAGAGAGCCATCATGCCGTCGCCCATAAATTTATTTACGGACCCACCGTGGGTTTGCACCGCTCCACTCACCAGCACAAAGTAGCAGTTAAGCCACTCCAGCAGCAGTTCCGGCTCCATTTGTTCCGCCACCGGACTAAAGTTGCGAATATCCGAAAACAAAATTGTCGCCGTTGCCTTGCGTCCCGGCAACTGTCCCCCTCGCAACAGTTCGTCGCGGTTATCCCACAAAGACTGGGCGATCGCCGGGGACGTGTTTTGCTCCAGCAGCTCCAACAGGGCAATGCGTTGGCGACGGGCCTGGTGCGCCTGCATCATTAGCGTGCCTCCAACGCCCAGTGCCAACCCAACGGTGGGCGCAACCCAGGGCACCCACGTTACCCCCTGAATAAATAGCCCCAACGTGGATATAGCAATCACCCCAACCCCGATTACCCCCAGCCCCGTCGCCAATAGGGGACGCCGAGAAAAATAAGCCGCACTGCACCCAGCGCTCACCCACACCACTAGCCATAAAAACTCCTGCCAGTCCGCCCAGTAGGACAACAGGGGGATCGTGCCTTCCACCGCGTCCACAATTTGCAACAGTGCCTGGGCGTGAATGTAAACGCCGGGAATTTTCGGGCGAGTGGTATTAGCGGCGCTATGGGGTGTAAAAAATACGTCCCGCAAACTGTCTGCCACGCTACCAATAAGCACCACTTTTCCTTCCACCAAAGCCGGGTCAAAGTCTTCGCTTAAAACCTGCGATAGGGATAATTCCGGAGCAACACGATCATAGTGGTGATAGTTCAGCATCACCTGATAGCCGAGGATATCCTCTTCAGCGGCGCGATAGGCGCCCGACGTGGGTGGCAGGGGAAAGAAGGTGGACTCGCCAATGTCCATCCAGTTGGGATTATTGAGATTATTACGGGCGCGAATTTGCCGTGGCGCGAAGTATTTTTTTGCCAGTTGCATGGGAAACGAAAACAGGGTTTGTCCCGTTGGCGTGTCAGAAATCAATAAATTACGCCGCACCACGCCGTCTTCGTCTAGCACCACGTCGTTAAAACCCACCTGGTCTAAGGGCGGGCGATCGCCATAGGCAATGGGATGCATTACCCCTTCAATGGCTCGAATGGTGACAATATTAGGCACATTAAGCTGACGGGCAAAGTCCCCGTGTCCTGGGTCGAAGCGCAAGTCTCGGTAAATATCGATGCCAATAGCCGCAGGACGATGCTTCTGTAGATTTTCTAGGGTTTGAGCAAAGATGGCATCAGAGAGCGGCCACTGTTCTTGCTGGGCAATATCTGCATCGCTAATACCCACAATCAATAGGCGCGGGTCGGGCTCCGTCTGTCCCCGAACTCGCACCATCAAGTCATAGGCCGTTAGCTCATAGTGCTGCAGCCACCCCTGCCTTTCCACGCCCCAAACGGTACCCGTCACTATCAGGGCGATCGCCACCGTTTGGGACCACTGCTTCTCCCCTAAATTAAGCTGACGGGTGACGGCAGAAACGGACCGGGAGGGCAGCATGGACCGAAGTTGCTGTCCCAGTTGTAATGCTGCAGGTTTAAGTTTAGCGAGCATATTTATTAAACAGGCTTAGGCGTTTAAGCGTTTCTGAAAGTGGAAGTTATAGAAAAAGTGGAAATTTATTTATAGAAATGAAAGTAGGGTTGCAACCTTGGGGCACTTCATCAATTAAATCTATAGTCTCTTAAATCTATAGTCTCTCAATCCACACAAAACATACTCCGAGGAGCATCGAGCTTGTTGGGCGAAGTGTTGGCGAAGCCCAATGGTGCGGATAATGGTGCGGATTTTGCCTGCTACCAGCTTTGTCAGGCGGCCTATTGGGGTCGAGAAAGACTATATAGGCTTTATTCCAGTGGGTAAAGCGGCGTCCTGTTTAAAAACAAGCTATGGACCGTAAACCTTGTGGTTTAAGGTATTGAATCTTGATTGGTGACAGTACTGGGGTATTGCTAGCTTAGCCCACGTTCTTTATCGTCTAGGGCGTGTCATCAATTAATCTCCAGAAGCCTTATGCCGTGGGGGGGACGCGCCCTTTAAAAACAAACAAAGCTAGGGGCTGAAACCCTTACGACTCTTGACTTAGGGATTCAATTGATGACAGCTCCTAGCCCCTTTAAGGGGCAGCGGCATTATTGTCCTAGGGCGATCGATAGCCTTTGATTTTCTCCAGTTTTTTAACCCCAGTTTCTTTTAGCAACGTCATTGACTTACTTCATTAGGGAACGGTCAAAAACAGTAAGATCAGAACCACTACGGTAATGAAGATCAAAAGGGCGTAGAACCATAGAGATAGGCGATCGCCAGGAATCCCACTGCTCCAAAGGGTTAGCCTCGAGGACAAGTCAGCAGATAAGCCAGGGTTGCGATTGCTGCCATTCCTCTCATTGCTATTTCTACTTGTGCCCTGATCATCGCCGCCTTCCCCGCCAATAGCTTTGTTGTCAATCGCCCCATCCATAGGCACCACTCGCTGTAAACTGCGCCGTAGGAAGTTCTGTCCTTGGTCTACCTTACTCCAGCGCACAGCGGCACCTAGCCCATGGGAAAGATAGTTGATTTCTAGTCCTGTGGGGGCGATCGCCACCTGAGCCCCCTCACTGCTGCCGTTATCAAAAGCAGCCAATGGCACCTCAAAATACTCCCGCACTGCCTGCTGTCGAAACCCTGCCCCCAAACAGCACAAACGCTGGTCCGTCAGCAATAAAACACACCGCCGTCCTTGGTAAATTACCCCCACCATATCCAGCAGCGTTTCCGCCGGATTCAGAAAATACACTAAAAATGCCGCCAGCCGTGGCACTTGCCATCGATACTGCCAGCCTAGATTTTGCTGCACCATCCAAGTGCGGTAGTAGCCCTCTGGATCCCCGTCCCACAGCGACGCTGGTGCCCCTGCCGGTAAGGTTTCCCGATCCCCATCGAACAGGGGCAGCTGAGGAGAGTGCGCTGCCATCATCCCGCCGGATTGCCCATTGCTAGCTGTTGCCGCCAAGGACGCTAAATTAACGCCAAACGCCTGTCCTTGGGGAGTGTTTACGGTGTGTGCTGCCCGATATTGTCCACCGCTTCTCTGTACATATCCGTCTTCTCCCAGTTCCACCCACTCAACCCATACGGTCTCCGTGGCTCCAGCTTGCCAGGCACTAACTTGCACCAAGTTCACCTGGCGCACCTTAAGAATATTCATCCCCCGGCGCACAAAGGTCACCAATGTTTCTTTCGATGGCAGCTCACCGTGGGCAATTAGCTGCAACAGCAAACAACTGTTTTCCAGCTGGGCTTCCACCGCCACCTGAACCGACGTTAGTTTTCGGTTCATTAAGGTGGCGATCGCCTCCACGTTCCCTTGGCGAGCTAAAACCAGTAAATCCGTTTGAGACATAGCGATTACAGGACAAAGGGGCAGTGAGCTAATTTTAAAGCCCACTGCCCCCTCACCCTAATCCATCTCTGCTGCTGGTTCCAGGGTCATCCCCCTTAAACCGTCGCCGGAACTTTGACCGGAACGTGAGCCTTTTCAGGCTGGAGAACCACCTTGTCATCCTCGTCCGTATCCACCAGAACCACGTCGCCTTGCTGAATCTCCCCAGCCAGTAAGGCCTCCGCTAAAGCGTCCTCCAAAAGTTGGGTGATTTTGCGGCGCAAAGGGCGGGCACCGTAAGCCGGGTCGTAACCTTCGATCGCCACTTTGTCCTTAAAGCGATCACTCGCCACCAAGGTGATTTCACGATCTGCCAAATAGGTGGACACCTGCTGCACCATCAAGTCGGCAATTTTCCGTACCTGGGGCTGGGTGAGCTGACGGAATACCACAATTTCGTCAATGCGGTTCAAGAATTCAGGACGGAAGAAGTTCTTTAGCTCATCCTGTACTCGATTCCGCATGCGCTCAAACTGGGCATCGTTGCTCGTTTCCACCTCAAAGCCAACTCCCTGACCACCCTTCTCGATCGCCTTGGAACCCAAGTTGGAGGTCATAATAATCAGGGTATTTTTGAAGCTCACGGTGCGCCCTTGGGAGTCGGTCAACCGCCCGTCATCCAGCACCTGAAGCATCACGTTGAAAATATCCGGGTGAGCTTTTTCGATTTCATCAAATAGCACCACGCTGTAAGGGCGACGGCGCACCTGTTCCGAGAGCTGCCCCCCATCTTCATAGCCCACAAACCCCGGCGGTGAGCCAATCATTTTGGACATGCTCTGGGAGTCCATATATTCAGACATATCCACCCGAATCAGCGCCTCGGAATCCCCAAACATAAACTCTGCTAGGGCTTTCGATAGCTCGGTTTTACCCACGCCGGTGGGACCAAGGAAAATAAAGCTGGCTAGGGGACGATCCGGATCCCGTAGCCCGGACCGTGCCCGTCGCAGGGATCGTGCCACCGCCGATACGGCCTCCTCTTGCCCAATTAACCGTTCGTGGAGACGCTCTTCTAAGTGCACTAACATGGCTGACTCAGAGTCGGTCAGTTTAGTCACCGGGACACCGGTCCAGGAACTCACAATATTGGCAATATCCTCTTCGTTCACCGTGGGCACTGCGTCAGTGCTAGCGCCATTGGCAGCCTTGATTTCAGCAATTTTTGCTTGGATTGCCAATTCGCGATCGCGCAAGGACCGAGCCACGTCAAAGTCTTGCTTTTCCACGGCAGCGTCCTTATCGTTCAACACGATCGCCAGCTCTTTTTTCAGGGAACGTAGCTCTGGTACCGCCGGATTGTTGGCCAAATGCACCCGCGACCCGGCCTCATCGATTAAGTCGATAGCTTTGTCGGGCAAGAAGCGATCGCTGATGTACCGTTCTGCCAGATTCACAGCCGCTTCCAACGCCTCATCAGAAATAGACACTTTATGGAATTCCTCATACGTGCGGCGCAAACCGAAGAGAATTTCCATCGCTTCCGGCACCGACGGCTCACCAATTTTCACCGATTGGAACCGTCGCTCCAACGCCGCATCTTTTTCAATATATTTGCGGAACTCCTCTAAGGTCGTTGCGCCCATACATTGCAGCTCTCCTCGCGCTAGAGCTGGCTTCAAAATATTCGCTGCCGTCAGCCCCCCTTGCATGGTGCCAGCCCCCAGCAGGTTGTGCACCTCATCAATAAACAGCACCACATTGCCCGCCTCGCGCACCTCTTCCACAATTTGGGTGAGACGCTCCTCAAAGGCACCGCGATATTGGGTTCCTGCCACCAGCAGCCCCAAATCCAAAGCCACCACCTCGCGGTTCTCAATGCCATCGGGTACCTCCCCCGCCACAATACGCAGCGCTAACCCTTCAGCGATCGCCGTTTTACCCTTCGCCTTCTGAGTCTGATTTTCGCCAAAGTCCGCCAGTATACTAGAGGACTTACCTTATTTTTCGCGCGACGATCGCCTCCCCCCGCGATCTTCCCCGGCAGCCACTGGCACAGACTCTCCCAGCTTGCGAATCAACGCCACTCGCAGCTCTTCTAAATCCACATCAAACGTCTGAATCACCTTCGCTGCCGAATTATCCTGGTCACGTACCAAAGACAGCAACAAATGCTCCGGCGTCACGTAAGACTGACCGTGCTGGCGAGACTCCTCTAGCGATCGCTCCAAAATCTGTTTCACCTTGGGCGTAAAGGGAATCTCCGGCGGCACATTACCCGCACCCCGCCCAATCATCGATTCCACCTGCTTGCGCGCCTTCTCCAAGGTAATCCCCGCCTCCGCAAGCAACTGGGCAGCAGGACTCTTTTGCTCACCAATAACGCCTAGCAGCAGCTGCTCGCTGCCCACCAGCCGATGCCCCAGCCGTCGGGACTCTTCCTGAGCAAACAAAATGATTTGGATGGTGCGATCAGTAAAATACTCAAACATGCCAAGGGGGTGGTAGGGGTAACTTAAAGAGTGATTTTTTTAAACATTTATGTTTTCAATGGTTAAGATGCCAGATTCAAATCATTGGACTGAGCAACAGATTGAGTAACGGTTTAACGGGACTCATTAGTCAAATCGAATATCCATAGAAAAATGGGGCCGTGGCTAATGGGTAAGAAATTCACTAAGGGGTGAACGTTATGCCCCATACGAGTTATGTGTCGTAAATGGGATCTGTCGGTGCGGTCCTCAGAGGCTCGTGTGAAATGAAAACAAAGGGCGATGCGTGTTTTGAATCGGTTTAGGGCATCCCAATCCTGTTTCAGGATTGAAGGCTTAAAGCTTCAAGGTGGAAATTTGGAAAACGATGGAAACTTCACAGCTCGTGATACGCCTAATGGATCAGAAACCAATGTGATAAAAATGTTTACATTCTTTTCAAATACTATAGGTTAATTTGCGATCGCAATGGGCTTATCCGTAGGACGGGAAACCGACTTGTATCTGAGGCTACCAAAGGGACTGCTTCAAATAGTGAAGGGGCTGCCAAATGAGACGTGGAGCACCATGAAAGTTTCCCCTTTAAAAGACCACCCAGTCAGGAAAGAATTGGGGATAAGGCGAAGACTACGAGAAATTAGGGACTGTCTTCAATTGAAGCTCAAGCTCAATAGCTGTCAGGCTTATAGCTCCTAGTACAGCTATTCTCTATTCGATAAAAAACGCTTCAATGGGCGCTAAGCTTAGTTCGTTAGTTTTAGGTCGTTAGTTAATGAAGTGACGAGAGTCATACACCAGTTTCATGCACCCGCCGCTCTGAATGTCCTATCTCGGCGACGATTGACTATTTTTTATTTGATTTTTCAAAAAATACATGTACTTCCCACGGCATCAAGCTTTTGGAGTTGAATGGATGACACGCCCTAGCGCTGGTTGGGAAATAGGGTATTGTCTTGCGATCCGGAGCGACGGGTTAGGGCAACGAGAATCGCTTGTGTAATGTCCTGTTCCAAAGCGGCTCGGGTGCGTCCTTTCAGATCAAATTGTCCCGTGATGGGCGGGGTGGGATCCATACGGCGACTCGCCTGATAGGTGTAAAGTCCTTGCACCCAGGTTAGGCGATCGCCCACCGATACTGGAGTCAACGGAGCCTGGCTGGTGGTGCCCAAAAATAAATCAGTGCTATTGGGAGAGAGCTGGAGCTGTTGTTTTAAGGTAGCGATCACCCACTGGCGCAGTTGAGCACGGGTGGGCGATCGCCCGCTCCCTCTTTGGGACAGTTCTTGTGCCAGTCGGGCAGTGGTTTGATCCACTAGCTGGATTAACTGGCGCTGGGTGGCCGGAAACTGGGCGATCGCCCCTTGCTGTACCGGCGAAGGAATTGGAGTTGGGCTGGTCAGGGCCGCGCCTTTGGGGATTCGGTCGGGAATACCGGGGGTGGAGAAGTTGAGATTGTGGCGATTGATAATAATCAGGCTAGGAATGATGATGCAGGCGCTGAGCCCCACCAGGGAAACGAGGGTGGCCTTTCGGGAATAGCCGGGCGCTAGCCAGTATAGGCGAGCATTGGTGGCGGGTAGCTGTCTAATGCTAGGAATGGGAACGCCGCCCATTTGATTGCTACCCATTAGCGGCAGCTTAAGGCTGGGGGAGCCGTAAACCACCGTACGCGGGCGCTTTTTAGCTTGGCGAACGGGCCTGCGATGGTCCCCTTTTCGCACGGCGTCTCGGGATGGGAACGGGTCACGACCTTTAAATTGCTGGGCGCGATCGCACCAGGGGCACCGACTTTGGTGGCTGTGATACACGTGACGGTTATTAACCCCACAGGTTTTTAAGCGCGCCTCGGCCATTTCTAGGGTATTAACCCAATGTTGAGCGGTAGGACGATCGCCAGGATTACGGTGTCCCTCCTCAAAGGTTTGGCGAAATAGATCCTGTAACGCTGGGTCGAGGTTGGCAAATGGAGGGGCGATGGGCTTGGGTTTATAGGGCGATCGCCGGCGACCATAGGGAAAATGTCCCGCCACAATCCGCTGATATTTCAGCGGTGGATCACCTCGCCCGGTATACACCCCGTCAAAGGGATGGGTGCCTTCCATCAAAAGCTGGAAAATCAACACCGCCAGCCCGAAGCGATCGTGAATCGGCGTGCGGTCAATATGGTTTAAATTTTTTCCGTGTAGCTCCGGCGGCGTAAATTCTGGCTTGCCCACCCCACAGCGATAGGTGCGACTCCCATCAGACACCTGAAAAGAATCCGTATCTACCAAAGTGACCAAGGTGCTGGAAGACGCCAAGATATTTGATTCGTTCACATCGCCAATAACGTAGCCGCGATCGTGCACAGCGTGGAAAATTGCTGCCAAATTCCGCGCCATTCGCAGCAAGTAATGGTATGTAAACCCAAGGATTTCTGCCCGGCGAGTTTTGGGCGTGTAAAAGTGGTGCAACGGGCGCACTTGATCCACCCGAGGCATCAGAAATCCCAGCACCTGTTCCGGACGATCCAGCAGCCCCACCAAATCCGTTGGCCAGGCAATGGACGGGGTATCGCCGCCAGGATCAATGGGGGGATTATTGAGCATTGCCTGTAGCTTTAAAAGCTGATCCGGCTTGCGCTTATGGGGATGATAGATTTTGGCCACCAGGCATTCATCTTCCAGAACCCGGTAGATTTTGCCTTCGCCGCCTTCTTTGCCGGAATCTTGCAAGGTAAGGATGCGTCCGGACCGAAATCCTCGTACCCGCTTGTTTTTATCCTTCACCACCGCCGTATCTCTAACTTGCCCCAGCACTACAATTTTACGGTTATATTACGTCCCTTTAAAGATATCGATGGTGCCTCAAAAATCGGTAGTGCCTCAAAAATAAGAATGCTCTTTAAGCTATCCACTATGATTTTGCAGCTTTGAAGCAAACCGTTCTTACATCCTGGGCACTACCAACACACCTGACCAAACTCAAAACTACCCCCAGGTGATTGAAAATATCCTAAGACGTGTCACCAATTAAACGTCACAAGCTTTATGCAACGGAGAGTACATTCCCTTCGAAACAAAAATAGCAGGGGCTGAAACCCTTGTGATGATTGGGTTTGAAATTTAGTTGTTCACATCCTCTCCTAACGCTGACGGCAAAACTTCCAGGGAAGAACGGTCACAAAAGATAGTGGAGAACTTCCCTTGTGTTTAATGCGTTAGTTTGCGAATTCGTCAGGGATTCCTAGGCTTGAGCGATCGCAAGACCGGGCAATTCTAGCTTTAGTAGAGTCGCTCGAGCTTGTTTTTTTACTGGATCGCCTGTTACCCCCTTAGGGCTGAATTCAATTATCGAGAAAGATTCTCTTTTATACAGCTACACATAAGAGACGGTTATACTTGAAGGAAAGCCAGAAAAACTTATAAAAAAACATACAGTGAAACAATTAGTTAGGCGCGATAATCAATTAAGTGTAAATACACCGGGCATAAAACATTGCAAGTACTGTAAAAATCCTGAAATTTACCCGTTGGAATGCGCTTGCCAGGCTTGTCTTGCCCACAACACTGGTTTAGGTGATTTGCTTTGCTAGCTTGGGGCGTCAGTTTTATGTAACTGGTCTCGCCTATTGGGTTTCACCTTGGGCGATCGCCCGACTCCCAAGCTGTGTCACCGCCGCGCTGCTCACTATAGGAAACAGTACATGGTTATATATTTCTACAAAGCGAACCAAGACTACGTGTGTTTCTACAACTTTTCACCCCATCGGGAGTATCTTCAGGGGCACAGTTGGATAACGTCTGAGCATTTTTACCAGGCGCAAAAATTTGTTGGCTCCCCTGACGAGGGGCTGATGTCTGTGATTCGCCAGGCTGCGACTCCTGAAGAGGCGGCGGCGATCGGGCGGAATCCCCAATACCGAATTCGCCGGGACTGGAACCACGTTAAGCAGGGGGTTATGTACGAGGCGGTTAAAGATAAATTTCAGCGCCATCGTTCAATTCGGGATATTTTGCTAGGCACTAACGACGAGCGGCTTATTGAAGATTCCCCCGTTGATTACTACTGGGGCTGCGGTGCTAATGGTAGTGGGCACAACCATTTGGGGCGGATTCTTATGGCTGTTCGTGGTGAACTGAGACAGCGTTCAGCGCCGACTCTGACCTTTGCAACGCCTCTACCACTGGCGCTGGATTAGCTGAATTATCCCGATGTGCTTCCAGGTTGGTTTTATCTCCGCCAGAGCGCTGGGAGTCAAAGGAGCCTGAACTAGAGGGGGCTGCATTCAGGGGCTGGGAGTTTGACGATTGAAGCATATCCGGCTCGGGACCAGTGCGCTTAATTAGCCAATAGGTTTTCATTTCCCCGCGCCCCTTAATGGGAATGGTGCCTCGCTTTTCAAAGGCGTAGCGATCGCCCAATGCTTGGTAAACCACATCGGTGGTATGGATGCGCCCCTCGCTACCGTGGGATTCCATGCGACTGGCAATATTGACAGTATCTCCCCACAGGTCATAAATAAACTTGCGCAGACCAATGACCCCCGCAATAACGGGACCGTGGTGAATACCGACGCGTAGCTTGAGGTTGAGATTGAGCTTGGTGTTGATATCTTCCAACTCATCCAACATCGCTAGGGCCATTTCTGCGATCGCCGTAATCCCACAGCTACAGTGGGTCATCGGCACGCCGCCCACCACCATATAGGCATCGCCAATGGTTTTAATTTTCTCCAGGTCGTAGCGATCCGCAAGCTGGTCAAAGCGAGAAAATACCTGATTTAAAATTTCCACCAATTCCCTCGGCGGAAGCTTCGCCGCTAGGGTCGTAAATCCCACTAAATCTGCAAACAGCACCGTCGCCTCTTCAAAACGCTCCGCAATGGTGCGCTCCCCCTGCTTCAGACGTTCGGCAATCATCGCGGGCAAAATATTGCGCAATAGCTCATCGGATTGGCGTTCCGCTTGGCGGCGGCTGGCAATTTCCTGGTGAATTGTTCGGTACATGGTGTTAAATGCTCGCTGTACATCTCCCAGCTCGTCGGTGCGATCGCCCACCGGACACAGCACATCCACCGCCTGTTCGGAATTCGCTAAGCTGGCTCCCACCTTTTCCAACTCTCGCCGTAGCATTAGCACCGGCCCCACCGTGGTCCAGTACACCACCACAATGGTGACTCCCGTGACAAAGACCGAAATAATTAGCACCAACCCGGCAATTCGCGCTGCAAACCAGTG
>CALCTI010000280.1 GCA_937894105.1 uncultured cyanobacterium | reverse complement strand
TCCATTAAGGCGCTGACGTCCTTCGTTAAAAATCATGGTGGGGCTAACGTTGACGGTGAAGTCGCGCACCAGGTTAAAGTCGCGCGACAGGGCAGCGTAGGCGGCACCACTGTTAATTTGCTTCTCCAACTCGGCGGTGGGAAAGCCCAGGGTTTCGGCGATTTCAAACTGCACCTGGCGGTTGGACACGTCCCGCGCTTCTTTGAAAAATGCGGTGCGGCAGGCGGCGATCGCCCGCTCCACCGGCTGATCCATCGGATCCACGCCAATAATTCCCTGGTCCCCCAGAAGTTGCACTGCCTTTAGGAATAGGTGACAAGTGGTGGACGATTGGGGGGTATTGTTCAGCCACACGTCCGGGTGCAGAGTGATGTGGGTAAATTGGCTGACAATTTTGTGAATATGCTCGCTGTAGCCCTGGATTCCGCCGCGATCGCCCCACTGGGCTGCAAATTTTTGTTGGGTATCGCCAAAGACGGGCACACAATGATAATCCAGCGCCACCCGCTGTTTAAAGGTGGATTTTAGTTCTTCGATGCGCACCTGGGCGATGTAGGCCCAAACGCACAGCACATCGAAGAAGTATAGGACTTGAATGGGAGCGTCGTCCTGATCGCCCTGGTCGTAGGAGCTGTGAGAGTCCGCTTCTGAGTCCACCACGTCAAATTGCATCAGGGCGGCAAATTGCTCGAAGCTTACGGCGTCGAGGCTGCTGGTATTGGCAACGGTGGAGACGGCGGCGCGGATTTGGTCATCGCTATAGTTTCGTCCCAGCGATCGCAATACCTCCCCCAGCTCTTGCACATCCAAGGTACCGCTATTATCCAGGTCAAACTTGCGGAACGTGTCCGTCAAAAACAGCAGCTTTTCATTGCTCAGCAGCCGAATTAGCAAACGTAGGCTGTCCTCTTGGGACGTATCGTGGGAACGGGACATGGTAAACCTCTGCACACCAACAAGAATTTAACGGCGAAGTGAAAGCAAGGTCAAAAGCAAACTCGCAAGTACGGAGGCAAATACGGGGACCAACTTACGCAAAAGCTTCCCTTAACAAGGGGGGATGGGGGGATGGGGGGATCCTCAAAATTTCGATATTAATCCCAAATCCAACCAAAATCCAAGAGTCTGGAAAGAAGCTTGATGGAGTAAAGATCCTCTCTCAATCTTCCCTGGTTAAGGGGAGGTGATTTCTGTGTGTTCCTCTGATTCTGCGGCTCCACGTTCTGAGTGTATCCCCATCTTTACTATCACTCTTGGACATGGCAATCTTGGCGAATTTGGTACGGATTGCCCTTACCGTCCGAGGGTTAGTTCTTCTTTGCGTCCCAACATGCCCTGGGGGCGCAACATCATAACCACAATTAAAATCAGCCCAATAATCATGATGCGGAAGGCTCCCAGGCGGGCGTCGTCGAGGGGGAGGACGGCGGGGAGACCGAAGCGGGTGAGGGTGGTGTAAGCCCAGAAAATTGCTGCGCCAAGGAGGGTGCCCGTGTTATTGCCTGCGCCACCGAGGACGACGATGGTCCAGGCTTGGAAGGTCATTAGGGGGATAAAGCCGTCGGGGTTGATAAAGGTTAATTGCCACGCGTAGAAGGATCCGGCAATGCCTGCGATCGCCCCTCCCAGCATCAGGGACTGTAGCTTGTACCAAAACACGTTTTTACCCAGGGCTTTTGACACCTCTTCATCTTCGCGAATGGCTTTGAGCACCCGCCCCCAGGGCGATCGCCCCAGTCGCTCTAGCTGGCTGTATACCAGCACCAGCACCGTGGTTGATAGCAACATCAAACCCGCGCGGAAATTAAATCCATACAGGGCGGCAATGCCTACGCCGTAAAGAATAATGCCGGCGGTAACGGTGGCGGCTCCCACCATCAGTCGGCGCAACGGGCGAGATTTATTGCGCTCATCAGCGGTACGTTCAGCGCGATTCCAGCCCCGCGTCCATCCCCAAAGCTTTTTCAGCCCGTAGGCGAAAATCAGGGTCCACAGGGCGATCGCCCCAATGCGCACGGGCCAGGTGGCAGCCAAGTCTTCCAGGGGCAAGGGATAGCTGGCCACCCCCCGCGCTCCCCGGGTTAGCCACTCTTCGTTCAGGGCCACCAGCCGCACCACCTCCGACACACCAATAGTGACAATCGCCAAATAGTCTTCCCGCAGGCGCAGGGTGGACGCCCCAATAGCTAAACCCAGCACACCGGCCAACACCGCCCCCGCCAGCACCGCCATAATCAGAGGCACGCCGTTGGAACTGAGCAGCACCGTGGTGTAAGCGCCAACGGTCATAAAGGCCACGTGGCCGAAATTAATCAGCCCAGTCATGCCCCACTGCACGTTTAACCCAAGGCTAAATAGGGCGAAGACGCTAGTAAGGGTAATTACAGAGGTTAAATAACCGACCATAGGGATTTACCTAGAACTGTCGGTTAGTGTACCCCAGACGGCTTCGCTGACGGGGCAGCGGGTTAGGGGCAGCCCATCAATTCACAGCGAGTGCAAGGTGGGGGAAAGAGACAACGCAAGGTACAGGGCAGAATAGCGCGCCATAAT
>CALCTI010000279.1 GCA_937894105.1 uncultured cyanobacterium | reverse complement strand
CTCGCACCAGTACCTTTTTGCCCGTGTAAACAAAGCGCGATCGCAAATGTTTTGGTAAATTTTCAGCTAATAGTTTCCACGCCGGTTCTTCCATGGGCGTTTCTAATTCCACATGCTGTTTTCCTTCGGGCTTAATGCGGGAAAATCCTAGTGATTTTGCCACCTGTTTTAGCTCCATCACCTGGAAAAGCTGCTCCGCTGCTGAGGGTAACTGTCCGTAGCGATCGCACCATTCCGCCGCAATTTCCGCCAATTCTCGCCGGTTTGTGGCCGCCGCCACGGTACGGTACGCTGCCATTTTCTGATCTAAATCGGGAATATAATCGCTGGGAATAAACGCCGTAATAGACAAATCCACTTGGGTTTCATCGACCTGGGGAATTTCCTGTCCGCGGATTTCTTGAATGGCTTCGTTGAGCATATCCATATATAAATCGAAGCCAATATCGTTCATTTGTCCCGATTGTTCTGCTCCCAAAAGATTACCCACCCCGCGAATTTCCATATCTCGCATGGCTAGCTGATATCCTGACCCTAACTTAGAAAATTCTTGAATCGCTCGCAGCCGTTTTCGTGCTGCTGGACTGAGGGTTCCTTTATTTTTATAAAACAGCCAGGCATGGGCTTGAATCCCTGCACGTCCCACTCGACCTCGTAACTGATAAAGCTGAGATAAACCAAACTTTTCCGAGTCTTCAATCAGAATCGTATTCACCCGAGGAATATCCAATCCTGACTCCACAATGGTGGTGCAAACTAACATGTCTGCCTCCCCATTTCCAAAAGTTAACATGGTACTTTCTAGCTCCCCCTCCGCCATTTGACCGTGGGCGATCGCCAATCGAATTCCTGGCACCATTTCTCGAATTTTTCCAGCAATTTCTTCAATCCCTTCCACCCGAGGCACCACATAAAAAATCTGTCCACCGCGATCTAACTCTTGACGAATTGCCGTTCTAACTGCTTCTTCGTTGTAAGGCGACAGGTGAGTTTGGATCGGGCGGCGGGACGGGGGCGGCGTAGTGATTAGGCTCATTTCCCGAATGCCCGACAGGGACATATACAGGGTGCGAGGAATGGGCGTGGCGCTTAAAGTTAGCACGTCTAAATGGGTTTTTAAAGCCTTAATTTTTTCTTTTTGATTAACACCAAAACGCTGTTCTTCATCCACCACCAATAGCCCTAAGTCTTTGAATTTTACAGATTTTCCCAAAATAGATTGGGTGCCCACCACAATATCAATTTCTCCCGCCAGTAATTGCTTATGAATTTCCTTTCTTTCTGTCGGGGTTCTAAATCGATTGAGTAAGGCAATTTTGATGGGATAGGGGGCAAATCGCTCTTTTAAAGTGTGATAATGCTGCTGGGTTAAAATAGTCGTCGGTGCCAATAATGCGCACTGTTTATCGGCAGTAACCGCCTTGAAAAGTGCCCGCACCGCCACCTCCGTTTTACCGAAGCCCACATCGCCGCAGACTAGACGATCCATGGGGCGATCGCCCTCCATATCTCGCTTCACGGACTGCACGGCCTTAAGTTGATCTGGTGTGGGCTGGTAGGGAAAAGACTCTTCCATTTCCTGTTGCCAGGGCATATCGGAAGGAAATTGAAAGCCCGTTTGTTCTGCCCGTGCCGCGTAAAGGGCTAGCAAATCAACGGCGACCTTCTTAATACTTTTCTGAACTTTTTTCTTGGTTTTTTCCCAAACCTTTCCAGACATTTTATGGAGCGGTGGCTTACCTTCGCTGGTCTTGCGATATCGCGATAAAACCCCCACCCGATCCGCTGCTATCCGCAGTAAACCATCGGCATATTTAAGCACTAAATATTCCCGAGTTTCGTTACTAATAGTCAGGGTTTCTAACTTAATAAATTGCCCCACCCCGTGGCTGCGATGCACCACATAATCGCCGGGACTCAGTTTATTCGGGTCAATTTGTTTGGATGCTGCCCGCCGTCGCTTCCGCACATAACTAGGGGTGGCTAGGGCGTGCTGACCGTAAAATTCGCGATCGCTCACCACCGCAATACGAAACGGGGGAAGCTCAAAACCTTCCAGTTCCGCCAGTCCCGAATATTTAACGGCGGTGGCAATATGTTGACCTTGGCACCGTTCGATCGCCGGAAAATCTTTGACGCTGGGAATAAATTGAGCCGGGCAATCGTGTTCCTGAAGCAGGGCAACGGACCGACTAGGTTGGGCAGAAATCAGCCAAACTTTGCTTTTTTTTGCTAATTCTCCCCGTACCATTTCTGCCAGCTTGCCAAACTGGTGGGGCATTGCAGGCAACGTTCGCGCTGCTAGATTAATGGGCGTCGGCGGATTTTTAATGGGTAGTTGATCGCTAGCGGTATCGGTGGCTAATTCCGATAAATAGACCTTGAAAAATTCCTGGGGAGCCGTATCAATTGCCAGCAGAAGGTCTTTAAAATAGCGGTGAAATTTAACAATCTTTGCCGGTGATTCATCCCCATCTTTTGCCTCAGATACTGACTGGAAATGATCGTCCACATGCTCCGCCCAGCGATCGCCGTGGGCCATGCACTGCTCCAGTTCATCAATGGCGATCGCCGTCCCCTGGGGCAAATAATCCAACAGCGACGCCGGTTCTTTAAACGCCGCGCCCAAAAACTGATGCCATCCCTCTGACTGGATTGGCTCCTCATCCTCTTCCTTTTCGGGCACCAACGGCATCTCCAGCGCCTCGGCAATCATCGGCGCAAACCCCATCGGCGTCAGAATTACCCGGTCAATTCCATCAAGGGTACGCTGATTACCGGGATCAAACTCGCGAATTTTTTCCAGCTCATCCCCAAACCATTCCAGACGCACCGGCAACTCCGACGACACGGGAAAAATATCGATAATGTCCCCCCGCTGGCTCCACTGCCCCTCCGTTTCCACCAGGGTTGTGCGCTCGTAGCCCAGCGTGGCCAGCCGTCGCCCCAAATCCCGTAAATTCCACTCCGACCCAGTGGTCAACCCCAGGCAGTTATTTTCAAACACCTCCACTGGTGGCAAATGGGGCTGGAGCGATCGCTCCGTCGCCACAATTACCGTGCCCTTCAATCCCCTGTCCGTCTTCGCCCCCGTCACCAAATCCGCCAAAATTTGCAATTGTCCCCAGGTCAACTCCGACTCGGGATCAAAGGGCTCGTAAGGGGATGCCTCGGTGGTGGGATAAAATTTCACGGCATTCCAGCCCATGGCTTCTAGCTGCACCGCCCAGCGCCCCGCCTCTTCCAAAGTCGCCGTCACCACCACCATGGGACAGCTTCGACTTTGGGCCAACGCCGACGATACCAATCCTTTTACCAGCCGCGACGCACCGGTGAAGTAAAGCTGATTCTGCCGCTCCCAACGGGTTAAAAATTCATCAGTTAAGGGCGATCGCTGGAGAGTATGAATCAGGGAAGAAAAAGCCATAGCCTGCGCAGAACGGTAAAGAACGGTTGTGATTGCCGGGAGCATTAGGCAATGCGATTCACGATTGTATCGACTTTTCGGCAACGGGTTGCGGTGGTAATTCCTTCACCTTCCTAGCATTGCGATCGCCCAAACCTGTTCTAGGTAAATTCAATAAGCCTGTTCAAGTAGTATTTAAAGTGTCTTGATTTTCTCTTGAACGTAGGCGCGAAAATTGATTTCAGCGTTGACTTCATCCTGTTCTGCTTCTGACAGAAATTGATATAAATCATCCTTCTTTACCCACTCAAAAGTTGGGCTGCGATCGCACTCTTGATAAGCCCCATCCTGTAGCTGAAAAATTGTCAGGTGCTGACCGTTATAGCGCCAAAATTCGGGAATTCCCATGGCAGCATAAAGGCGATTCTTATCAATATCCGTGTGGGTAATATCCACTTCTACGACTAAATCGGGTGGTGGGTCCTGATCAAACTTAACCTTACGACCGGCAACAAGGCGTTGATTGTGAATGTAGTAGGCACAGTCTGGCTCTGAGCCACGATTTAATTTTTCACGATCCATAGTCGTTGAGCCCATCGTTTTCACTTTCATACCCATTTCCACAACTAAGATGACGATAAATCGCTCAATTAGGCGTAGGGCGAATTTTTGGTTTTCTAAGGGTACGGTGATTTCTAGGGTTCCGCGCTCATAGGTTAAGCGGGCAGCACGGCTTTGGGGGAGGGCGTGCAAGATTTGTTGGTATGCTTGCCAGTCCAGCCCGTGCAAGGTGACCAGTTTTTCACCGGGGCTTTGGTGGATGGGTTTTTGAGGTGATGCGACCATCGTGTTGACCCGAGAAAGTGTGGCTCTATTTTATCGGTTCTGATTTAACGCCTTCGGGGATGGGAATTTCGGCGGGAAGGTGACGTCTTCGTAGATTTGCGCGATCGCCCCCTCAAAGTCCAAACTTTCCAATCGAAAGATATCGTCAGCGGTGTAGGTATGGAATCGCCAAGAAGAATCGGAAGCGTCGCCCCGCCGCAGCACATCAATCAGGGGTCGGCGTTGACTGACGAGGATGTATTCTTCGAGGCTGTCCAGTTGACAGTAATTATGGAACTTGTCTCCGCGTTCAAAGGCTTCGGTGTTGTCGGAGAGGATTTCGATGATGAGTTTGAGATGGCGTTTGATGTAGCAGTTTTCTCGGTCTTGCGGGTCGCAGGTGACCAGCAGATCGGGGTAGGAATATCGGTTGCTGTGATCGATGTGTACCTTCATGTCGGCGAAAAAGGTTTGACAGCCTGAGCCGCGTAGGTGCGATCGCAGCAGCGTATAAAAATTTCCGGTGATGAGGTTGTGTTCGTCGCTAGCGCCTGCCATGGTGTACACTTCGCCGTCGTGATATTCGTGCTTGACGGAGAATTTTGCTTCGGCGACGAGATATTCATCGGGGGTTAAACGGGGATGATATTCCGGTTGGGCGATCATGGGGCGGTCAGGACTGTTGTTGTTGCTTATTTAAAGCGTACTTCTTTGATGCGCGTCAGGTTTTCGGTTAAGGATGCTCCCATAGCTTTGTCTTGGGAGAAACGGGCAACCCAGGTGTATTGCTTCTTCCATTCCACCAAGATTGTGGCGAGGACTTTGATTTTTTTATCCGGGGGGCAGTCTTTGATCAGGCGACGGGCGATCGCCCACTCCTGTAGTTCGGCATAGCGTATCGCCAGGGATTCCAACACTTCAAAGTTTTTGACTTCGTTAGCGACGATAGATGCATTCTCCAGTAGTGATCGCTCCCGCTGTTTAAGTTGCTGCCGTTCGTCATCAGTGCTCTCTAAAAGCTCCCCATAGGCGGTGGCGATCGCCCTGAGCGCCGATGCTTTCGAGGAATCGTCATCAATTTTGGCGGCTGTGATTTGGGCGTCGAGAACGGAAGATCGACGTGGTTGAGAAGAGACTAAATCACCATGGGCTGAGG
>CALCTI010000278.1 GCA_937894105.1 uncultured cyanobacterium | reverse complement strand
TGAAAAGTCTTGAATGTGACTCATCTCGTCGTGTACTGCAACGAAGAAATGCGGCGTTGGGCTCTCTTGGCACAACTTTTGGTCCTAGTTTAAGGTGTCCAATTGGACTTTTCAGACATCCACTCAAATTCAGCAAGGACAAAAAGTCTAGGGCGTGTCATCAATTAATCTCCAGAAGCCTTATGCAGTGGGGAGTACGCGCCCTTTAAGAACAAACAAGGCTAGGGGCTGAAACCCTTACGGATCTTGACTTAGGGATTCAATTGATGACAGCCCCTAGATAACTTGTTGCTAATCGACAGGCATTGCAAGCAAAGAAAATTCACAAATGGCTATTCTTTCTCTAGATAGAATAGAGTATCAACTATGTGAAGATTAGAAGGCTTAAAAACGCGTTTTTTCAACACTGAGATTAAAGTTTGAAAATTGTCAAAAAATGGTGTTCCTTGTTCTTTAAAGGTTTCAACGGGTTTATTTAAAGCTACTTAATGATTGAATCCTGTTGCCTTTAAAGAATGTTGCCAAGTATTGCCCACACAAGTCCACATGTTTGTAAACACAGCTAAAGAAGCTGCTTATTTGGCAATAAAAGACTTTTACTGACTTTGCCGTGACGCCCTCCCTTACAACAACTCGCGAATTTCCTTTGCAGCTATTGCTGTTTACGGACCAGCGCCCCACTTCCCGTAAACAGGTTGCGGACACCTGCGGACACTTGCAGAAACTTCAGGCTGAGTTTGAGTTTCAGCTTGAGGTGGTGGATGTGGGGGAGCAGCCTTATTTGGCGGAGCATTTTCGCCTGGTGGCAACGCCGGCACTGGTTAAGGTCAACCCTCAACCACAACAGGTTTTGACCGGTACTAATTTGGTGGAGCAGGTCGATCGCTGGTGGCAGCGATGGAAAGACTCAGCAAAGAATTTTATGGAGAGTCACCCGCTAGAGTCTGATGTGTCCATGTCTCTGGGGGACGCGGCGGAACAGGTGCGCCTGTCGGACAAGGTATTTAGTTTGGAGCAACAGTGTGATGAGCTTAGCGAGCTGCTGAAGTTTAAAGATAAGGCGATTGAAATTTTGGCCCATGATTTGCGGAGTCCATTATCAGCGGTGTCGGCGGCGTTAGAAACCTTGGAGGCGGAGCAAAAGCCGGGAACGGTGCAGTCAATGCGGATGACGCCGGAGCTCAAGTTGAGGGTGCTGTCCCATGCGCGATCGCAGTTACGGACGATGGATCGAATGATTGCAGATTTGCTGGAGCAGGATGCTCACCAGCCAACGGTGCCACGCCTTAACGTAACGCCGCGGCGGTTGGATTTTGGGGGATTGTGTCAAGATCTGGTGGAGTCGATTCGCGATCAACGGACGGCGAAGGGGCAAGAAATGACGATGGATATTGCTCAGGATTTGCCGCCGATTCACGGGGATCGCGATCGCCTCAGTCAGGTGGTGCTGAACTTGCTAGATAACGCCATCAAGTACACCCCAAAAGAAGGCAAAATTAGTTTTTCCCTAATGCATCGAACAAGTTATAAAATTCAGGGATCCATTTGCGATACCGGTCCGGGAATTCCTGAATCGGCGCAGGAGTCAATTTTTCAAGAGGGCGTGCGCCTAGATCCTGACAATAACAGCGGCTACGGCATCGTGCTGGCGGCCTGTCGCCAGTTGATTCGCGCCCATCATGGCAAAATTTGGGTGAGCTCTCGCCCCAATGAGGGCAGCTGTTTCCATTTCACTTTGCCGGTTTACCGCTAGATTGAGTCTGTATCTTGTGGTCTGTATTTTTTATATTTTTCTGTATTTTTTATATTGTCTAGTCTGTATCAACCCTAGGAAGAAGGCGAATGCTATCGGTTGCTGAGGCTGAGGCGCGGATTTTGGACCTGTGTGTGCCCTTTGGACGGGGCGATCGCCATATAATCTCCATTACGGAAGGGCGAGGGCGGATTTTGGCGGAGGCGGTGTTGGCCGCACGAGATGTGCCCCACTGGGATAATTCGGCGATGGATGGGTTTGCGGTGCGATCGCTCGATTGCCGAGAGCCGGGAGCTGAGCTAGCGATTGTTGAAGAGGTACCAGCTGGGGGCAATCCTGCAGTGGTTTTGCAGGGGAGGCAGGCAGCGCGAATTTTTACCGGGGGCGTATTGCCCAAAGGGGCGGACGCGGTGGTGATGCAGGAGGAAACTGCCCCTGGGGACGGTCGTGTTGTTATCAAAATGCCGGTCAAATCGGGACAGTTTGTGCGTCAACGGGGAGATTACTGTCGGGTGGGAGCCTCGATTTTGACCGCTGGCACTCGATTGGGACCGGCGGAACTGGCGATCGCCGCCGCCAACCAAACGTCCCAGCTTTCGGTGTTTCGTCGCCCGAAGGTAGCCATTTTGTCCACGGGTAACGAGCTGGTGCCCGTGGACCAGCCCCTCCAGCCTGGGCAAATTGTGGATTCCAATCACTATGCCCTCACTGCTTTTGTGGAGCAAATGGGGGCGATTCCCATACCGTTGGGAATTGTGGGCGATCGCCGGGAAAAGGTTACCCAAGCCATTCGCCAGGCCATTAGCGAGGCCGATGTGGTGTTATCTACCGGCGGCGTGTCCGTGGGAGATTATGACTACGTGGAGGCGGTGCTGGAGGAATTGGGCGGGGCGATCGCCGTACGCAAGGTATCGATTAAGCCTGGCAAACCCTTAACGGTGGCGCAATTTTCAGCAAGCAAGCTACGGCAGTTGGAGCTGGATCCCCAAGGGCGCGATCGCCCAGTGGTGTATTTTGGGCTGCCGGGAAATCCCGTGTCGGCCCTAGTGGGCTGCTGGCGATTTGTGGCTCCGGCGCTGCGAGCCATTTCAGGGCGACTTCCTGACGCCATTGCTCCCCAGTTTGTAATAGCAACGACCCGATCCCCATTACGCGGGGCGGGGCAGCGGGATAATTACCTGTGGGGGCGTCTGATTTCCGAGAATGGATGCTTTTATTTCCAAGGGGCAACGGGGCAGTACAACTCCGCCAATTTAATTAACCTTGCGGGGACCACAGGGCTGGCGATCGTTCCTGGCGGCACAAAAATGGCGGCGGCGGGTGAATTAGTGGAGGTAATGCTAACTCAGGAACTTGGCTAGGGAAGCCAGCGTCGAGGGTGCCTAGTGCATCTTTCCGACAAGTTTTTTTCGCAGTTTTTGGGTCGCATCGGGGCGAGTTTCCCCCAGTAAACTCTTTTGCAAACCAATGTCATCCTTAGACGCTAAGCTTAACGTTCAATAGCGCCCGTCCCTTGACAAGGTCTTTTCTGTCTCCTTGAGACACTCGCCAAAAAAACTTTGCCACACGCTCTCCGTCGCTGATTCGTTATCGACTTGTAGTGAACAATTTATTGTTACTTTAAGGAGCTTTTCTGGATTTTTACCGTCATATTAGGCGAAGGGCAATATGCGCTCATAACAGCGCTCCATTGTTCTTAACTAGAGCCGATCACCTATTAAATATTCAAAGCTTTACGCTGTAAGA